>CALWWT010000001.1 GCA_944385325.1 uncultured Clostridia bacterium
ACCCCATAAAAAAACGTAGCCATTGCCCATGCGGAGCATGGCAATGGCGGAAAAAGAGAACGAACGATTAACTTTTTCGACAGACTGAAGCGACCCGCTCTTTATCGGGGCGGGTCGCTTTTGTATATACGGAAAGCCTTTGCAGGAGAGGGCTTCCGGAAAAATTGGGATGGGATACCGTATCGGACGGTTTTTGAATCGGAAAGGGAAAAGAACAATGAAGATGTGGACCAGAAAGGTGACCGCAGGAATCAGCGGTCTGCTTGCGGCAGTTTGGGTGATGGGAATGCCGGCGACAGCGCTTGCCGCCCAGTGGACGGACGGAACCGGTGCCATCACCGGGTATGCGGAGCCTGTGACAGGTTTTATCCAGTCGGGTGGAAATTGGTATTATTACGACCAGTCCGGGCAGATGCTGACCGGATGGCAGGAGTATGACGAAAACTGGTACTATATGGCGTCTGACGGAAAGATGCTGACCGGATGGCAGAAAATTGACGGCAAATGGTATTATCTGTACCCATCTGGTCGGATGGCGACCGGATGGGTAGAAGTAGACGGCAGCTGGTACTATTTTAACGGCGGCGGCGTGATGAAGACCGGTTGGCTGGAGACAGGCGGAAACTGGTATTTCTTCAACGGCGGCGGCGTCATGCGCACCGGATGGGTGAGCAACGGCGGCAAATGGTATTACATGGACGGCAACGGTGTCATGCAGACCGGCTGGCTGCAAAAGGACGGCAGCTGGTATTATCTGGATGGCAGCGGTGTCATGCAGACCGGGTCGAAAACGATTGCCGGTGTATCATACACTTTTTCTTCTGAGGGTGTGCTGACCTCCGGGAACCCGCCGGCTGCCGCATCTGATTTTGATCCGGCAGCTGTCCGCAGCCTGCTGGATGGAGCCTCCCTGACGCCGCGCTCAACTGCTGACAGTGCGCTCAACCAGCTGGTGTCCGGCTGGATTTCCAAAAACCTTTCTTCGTCAATGAGCACCTGGGAAAAGGTGAAAGCCATTTATGACGGGATGCTCAAGATGAAGTATGCTACGCCGGATGACAGTGTGATCGATACTTCCGGTATGACGATGGATGAGCTGATGAGCCTGTATTTTGACGGACCGGAATACAACGCGCGTCTGCTGCTGCTGACCGGGACAGGTACTGAAGAGCATTTTGCAGCCGGTCTGGCAGCGCTGCTGCGTGGGATCGGGCTGGACGCACAGGTTTCCGAAGGGATCGTTTATCAGGATTTACAGCTGACCAATGGTACGCCTTCCAGTTGGGTGACGGTAAAAATCAACGGTAAGAGCTATATTTTTGATGCCGCATCCGATGTCCGTGCAGGCGGTGGATACGGTGGTTTCTGCCGTTCCGCATCGGAACTGGGCAACCGGTACCAGCAGAGCGATATCTTCGCTTTCCAGACGGAAAAGACCTATTCTGCATAACAAAAAAATAAAACCAGGCGGTACCTAAAATGAAGGGCACTGCCTGGTTTTTTGTCTGTATTCCGGGTCATCATTCCATATGTCCGATCAGATTGAGATCGATCCGCTGCATTTCCAACCCATTGACCGGATGGTCAGCCAGATATTCGCTGATCATTCCCATCAGTTCGTCGTTGATATAATCGCGTACCTCGCGGGTTTCACTGTCGAGAATATGGAAATGCGGAAAGGTGTTGACATCGAAAATGATCGGTTCGCCGGCCGATTCGATTTTCATGATCAATCCTTTTTTCTCAAAGATCGAGAGGATATTGTAAATGGTGGCAAGCGTCAGGGTAACGTCGCGTTCCCGGAGGGCGGCAACTACGTCGTCGACCGTGACGTGGGTATTGAGTTCACGCAGCACCCGAAGTACTTCCAGACGCTGCTGGGTGACCTGGATATGATTATCCCGCAGGATTTGCCTGAGCTTTTCCATCGCATTCTTCCTTTCTGTATAATCATGCAAATACAATAGCAGAATAAATTCTGGAATCTATCTAATATTATAATTGTTCAGGAAGCTTTTGTCAAGCAGTTGTAAACAAATATTAAAATCAGTCCTGCCTTGCAGAACATACATGACAGTTTTTTTGCTTGGAAATTGGTGATTACCGTTGAAAATTTACAAAAAGTTCTGTTCTTTTTGGTACCGATATGATATAATGTGAAATAGAATCAATAGCATGTTGACGGAAAGAAAGGAAGGATGAAGGATGTCTCTGGTTCAGACAAAGTATGGCGCACTGCGTGGCAAGCGTAAGGACGGCTGTATTACATATTTTGGAGTGCCCTATGCAAAACCGCCGGTCGGAGAACTCAGATGGAAAGCTCCTCAGCCGCCGGAGCCTTGGACAGGGGAACGTGAGGCTTTTGTGTTCCCGCATCGTGCCTGGCAGATGGTACAGGAACCGCCGGTCGACGGCAAAGGCATCAACTATGCGCGGGAATTTTATTCCAATCCGGCATTTATGCCGCCGATGGACGAAGACTGCCTGTACCTGAATATCTGGCGTCCGCTGACCGGTGAAAAGCTGCCGGTCGCATTCTGGATTCACGGCGGCGCGCTGATCAATGGGTTTGGTTCCGAGCTGGAGTTTGACGGCGAGGCGTTTGCGCGTAAGGGTGTTATTCTGGTGACGATCAACTACCGGCTGGGCGCGTTTGGATTTTTGTGCCATCCCGAACTTGCAAAGGAAGACCCGGATGGAAGATGCGGAAACTATGGTATTTTTGACCAGATCGCGGCGCTCAGATGGGTAAAGGAAAATATCGGGGCGTTTGGCGGTGACCCTGACCGTATTACGATTTTTGGACAGTCTGCCGGCGCGATGAGCGTTCAGACGCTGCTCTCGTCGCCGCTGTCCCGGGATATGATGGCAGGTGCCATCATGCAGTCTGCCGGCGGCTATCAGGCAGGTATCCTCAGAGACAAAACCATGGCGGAAGCAATGGAACAGGGAAAACTTTTCTCCAAACTGACCGGTGCAGAGACGCTGGAAGAAATGCGCGCTCTGCCTCCGCAGAAGATTATGCAGGCTGTTGAAGGAATGATGGCGGAAGGGTTCCGTACCGGCAATGGGCTGCCGTTTACGGCGGTTATTGACGGGTATCTGCTGGAAAAGGGATACGATCAGGTCGTTGAGGACGGCGAATGCCCGGATATCCCGTATATGATCGGCTCCTGCGGCAATGACCTCGGGCAGACACCGGAAATGACGCTGCGCGGCGGGCACAGCCAGCTGTATTATGGCTGCATCAACTGGAGTCTCAAAAATGCCGAACTGGGCCGCACGCCTGCATATGTATACTATTTTGACCGTAAGCTTCTGGGCGACTATTCGGGAGCTTTCCATTCGTCGGAACTCTGGTATGTTTTCAACACCCTTTCCCGCAGCTGGCGTCCCAAATCTCAGGCGGATTACCGTCTTGCTGAGCAGATTAACAGCTATTGGGTCAACTTTGTCAAGAATGGTAACCCAAATGGGGAAGACCTGCCTTACTGGAAACCTTGCAGCTGGGACAGCCACCATGTCCAGCTGCTTGATGTAGACAATGCCTGACGGACGGAGGAACGAAGATGGATTTTATCGAATTGATGGCTGCACGGTACAGCTGCCGCAGTTATACCGATCAGCCGGTTTCGCGTGAAGACCTGGATGGCTGTGCGAAAGCAGCCTGCCTGGCTCCGTCTGCCCGTAATACCCAGCCGTGGAAGATCATTCTGGTAAATGATCCGGAAACGGTCGCAGCGGTTCGGGAGCAGACGTCGGATGAACAGCTGCACCTTAACATGTTCACTCGGAAGGCGATGGCATTTGCGGTGTTTGTCAACGAAGGGATACCGTATACACCGGTCGATCGCGGCAGGATGAAAGGGGATAATTACACCAAGAGCGATATTGGCGGCGCGATTCTTGCCTTCTGTCTTGAAGCGCAGCGGAGAGGGATCGGCAGCTGTATCATTGGTTCATTTTGTGCCGATGGCGTAAAAAAGGTACTCGGCATCCCGGAGGAAAAAGGGCTTGATCTGATCATCACGCTGGGATATCCGGCTGACAGTACGGTTCCAGCCAAGAACCGCCGTCCGATGGATGAAGTTGTATTCTATAACGAATATCCCGGTTAATTGCCGGAACGAAAAAAAGCGTCTTTTATGGCAGGAAACTTCTGCTTTAAAAGGCGCTTTTGCTATATTTATTGTTTATTTGACGTTTGGGTTACCCTGCTGCAACAGCTTTTCATCCGTCCAGGATTTGGAACAGATTCCGCACCAGTCTTCCCGTCCGGCAGCTTTTGCCTGAGAGAGTGTGCCGGAGTTGGCAGCCGTGCCTTTGAAAGAACGGCAGTGAGGATCGATATGGTATTTGGTGCCGGTTTTGCCCCAGAAAACGACCTGTTTTTCGCCTGCCGGCGCGGTAGAAGTCTGATTGCCGGAACTGCCGGAAGAACCGGAGCTGCTGTCAGTAAGCGCGCCACTGGAATCAAAGGTATACGTTTTGCCGCCGATGGTCTGTTTCCCGGTGACCATTTTGCCGGAGCCGTCAAAATAATACCACTCACCGTCCAATTCCAGCCAGCCGGTTTTCATTTTGCCGGAGGATTGGAGATAGTACCAGCTATTGCCGATCTGTTTCCAACCGGTTGCCATCTCACCGGAAGCGTTCAAATAGTACCAACAGCTGTCGATTTCCTGCCAGCCGGTGCACATGCAGCCGTTTTGATCGAACCAGTACCACTTATTCCCGTCACAGACCCACTCGCTGCAAGCCTTTCGTCCATCCTCGTGGTGATAAGACCATGTACTGGAAGAGGCTGAGGAACCGTGATGGGAATCATTGTGATGCCATCCTGAAGCGGATACGGGAGCTGCCATGAGAGAAAAGGCGGTCAGAGCGGTCACTGTAACCGACAGCAGTCTTTTTCGGATATTTTTCAAGGTAAATCGCTCCAATAATAATGTAGATTTAATATAAGTTACTTCTTCTTTATTATAATCCATATTTAAATTATGTCAAGATAATTTACCATTCAGAAAAGGCAAACAAAAAACGCTTCATGTGAAAACATGAAGCGTTTCTGGAGCTGTTAACCAGATTCGAACTGGTGACCTCGTCCTTACCAAGGACGTGCTCTACCGCCTGAGCTATAACAGCAAGTGTCTTTCGGAAGTCCATTCTGAACTGTTCTCCGTGACAGCTTTTGTATTATAGCATGGCGGAAGAATTTTGTCAAGCGTTTTTTGAAAAAAACGTAGTTTTTTTCAATTCACCGGATATCAGCCAGTTTAATACAGGCAAAACCATTCTGTTCCGGGAAAAATTACTGGATCGGAATCTGTTATTGATTTTTAGCATTTGCCTTTGCAAGGAACTTTTCCGCACCGACGACAAACCGGTCATGACGTGCGGAACCGATTTCTTCCTGTTCATCCCGGACGGTTACCTGGAAAGTGACACGGCGGCGGTCAACTTCGATGATTTCAGCGGTTGCGGTTACTTTCATACCGAGGGGAGTTGCGGCGGTATGCTTGAGGTCAAGCGCAGTACCGACCGAGGTTTCGCCTTCATCCAGAAAAAGCGACAGAGCAGCGGCTGCGGTTTCTTCCATCAGTGCAGCCATCGCCGGAGTCGCAAAAACCGGCAGGGAACCGCTTTTCATATTGCAGGCGAGCTTGTCTTCGGTAACGGTAGTGGAGAGTGTATGTGTTGTGCCCAGGATAATATCTTTCATGTGGTACAGCTTCCTTTCAGTAAACTTCTTTTTCATTATGATAGCATATTTATTCCGCAAAAACAAGCCGCAGGCAGCATAAAAGCCCGGGAGAAATTCTCACCGGGCTTTTGCAGGCATATTAAGCAGCGCTTGTTTCTTTATTGGTATACCATTTTTCCCATTTGCCGCGATAGTAATGGATCATCATGCCCAGGCTGCACACCAGCCATCCGGCAGGATATCCCAGCCCGACATAGATTACTGAATCAATGAACTGGGTACCGACAAACAGGTAAAGCTGTCTGAAAAAGACAAAGCTCAAAAGCATAATGAACATCGGTCCTGTCGCGTCTCCAGCGCCGCGCAGTGAACCGGCAAAGATCTGGTTGGCACAGCAAAGCACATAAAACGGGCTGAGGAACCGGATAAAGATACCACCGTAATACAGTACATTGTCATCCTGGGTAAACAATAGCAGCATCTGCCGCGAGAAGATCAGCAGCAAAATGGTCAATGCGGCTGTAACTGCCAATGACAGTACCAATGATACACGGGTGCCTTTTTTGGCACGCGCCAGCTTCCCTGCACCAAGGTTCTGTCCGACGAAGGTGGTAGCCGACAGGGACAGGCTTTGCATCGGAAGAAGGACAAACTGGTCGATCTTGGAATACGAGGTCCAGCCTGCCATACAGGAAGAACCGAACGCGTTGATATACGACTGTACAAACACGTTGGAGAAAGAGGTGATCGCCATCTGTAAACCTGCCGGAAGCCCGATACGGACCACCTTTTTGAGCACCATCCAGTCCATCCGCAGGTCGCGAATGACAAACTTGTAATCGCCGTCACTTTTTGCCAGCGAGAAAAGCGCCAGCGCAGCCGAGATAAACTGTGCCAGGATAGTCGCCCATGCGACGCCTGCAACGCCCATTTTAAATACGATGACAAACACAAGGTCGAATACGACATTGACTATCGACGAGACGATCAGGAAGTAGAGCGGGCGCTTTGAATCGCCGACTGCCCGCAGAATACCGGACGCGATGTTATACAGCATCAGCCCGATGACACCGCCGAAATAGATCCGCAGGTATTCGGAAGAACTTGCCATAACGTCATCCGGTGTTGACATGAACCGGAGCATTGCCGGTGCCATCCCAATGCCGATAAAGGTGAAGGCAACACCCAGCACCAGTGTCATCAGGATGGTGGTATGTACTGATTTATGGACCATTTCACCGTTATGTGCGCCGAAATACTGGCTGATGACAACGCCAGCGCCGGTCGCAAGCCCGGAGAAAAAGCCGATCAGCATGTTGATGATCGGTGTGACCGAACCTACGGCAGCCAGCGCCTGGGTCGAAACGAAATTTCCCACGACGATGGAGTCAACGGTATTATACAGCTGCTGAAAGAGGTTTCCGATCAGCAGCGGCAGCGCAAAGGCAACCAGTTGTTTCCAGATGACGCCATCGGTCATATCCATTGTTTTTTTCTTACGTGTCAGATTCAATAGACTCCCAGCTTTCCCTAAATTTTGCTTTACACGCAGATTACAAAGATATTATACTCTCAAATTGTGGCAAATGCAATTATTTTTCCAAATTAAATTATGAAACTTTCTTGCAAAACCTTCTGCCCTTTACCTTGCCCGAAATTTATGATATAATATCCTGTAAAGCCTGATCTGTATACAAGAGTACCAAAGGAGATCTATTCCATGAAAAAAGTTGTTTCCATCCTGACTGCCCTGATGGTGGTATGGATGTTGTCCGGCTGTAACCAGTCGCAGGACGAATCGTCCCAGTCCAGTACCAATGAATCGACCTCTCAGTCTTCGGTGTCCGAGTTAGAATCATCTGAAGAATCGTCGGAATCATCCGAACCAGCTAATGATTATCTGGTGACAGGGGAGCATACAGTTGAACTTTGCAACGGAACCGGTCAGGATATTGCGTCTTTGCGGATTCGTGCGGAAGGCAGTGAGGATGACTACTGGAGCCTGGAGATTCTGGGCGGCGCCGACTGGAAAGAAGGGACCGTTATTTCGCTCACCCTAAAGTATGAGGAATGGGGAGATTGCACCGGTTGGCAGGCAGAAGTGATCCTTGCCGATGGGACGGTTGAAAACTATTCTGAATTGCCGCTGACCGAGTCTGATCGTGTGGAACTGGCGATGGGCAGTTTCCGTGCGGCTGACGCTGAGTAAAAAAGTAAAAGCCTCTGCGGGCATCCGTCAAGCGTATACCACAGAGGCTTTTTGTGTCAGAAGGTTATTTGTTTTCTTCCGCGATTGCCTGTTCCAGAGCGGTTGCCAGCTGGTCAGGGCAGGAAGTGCCTTTCACGCCGCAGCGGATGCCCTTGATAATGCCGACGACCTCGTCAGCCGGACGACCGATGCACAGAGCAGCGACGCCCTGGGTATTGCCGGAGCAGCCGCCGGTGAAGCGGACGTCTTTAATGATGCCGTTTTCGAGGGTGAAATCGATTTTGCGGGAGCATACGCCGCGAGGGGTGAATGTATAAGATGCCATTGTAAATCAAACCTTTCTTAAATTTTCAGTGATAAGCGTACTGCCTTTCTATTGTACAATGAAAATGCCGATTGGTCAAGTATCCGCTTTTATTTGGAGCAAAGTGAATTTTACCGGTGAAAAACTTGACAAAAGCCAATTGATTTGATATAATACTTAAGAATTATCAGCCGCCATGGCGGAACTGGCAGACGCAAGGGACTTAAAATCCCTCGGTGGCAACACTGTACCGGTTCGATCCCGGTTGGCGGCACCATAATTTATGCCCTCAGGATGCAGAGATGTTTCCTGAGGGCATTTTTTATCATGTGTTTTGTTATTGAAGACAGCTGTGCGCTGTGAAAAATCTTTCTCTTGCATTTTTTGTCAAAAAGCGATAGACTATTAGTAAACCTGAGGCGGCGCGTTGGAATGTCAGCCGCTTGATACGGGAAGGAAGTGTTTATGAATATGAAACCACTGATGATCGGGATTGCCGGCGGGACAGGTTCGGGAAAATCCACCTTTACCAGCCGTCTGCGTGAGACTTTTGGTGATGATATCGCGGTCGTGTACCACGATAACTATTACCGCAGCAACGATGGTGTTCCGGTGGAGCAGCGCAGCAAGATCAACTATGACCATCCGGATTCACTCGAAACGGAACTGCTGGTGGAACATCTGATCAAGCTCCGATCCGGGATTGCGGTACAATCGCCGGTCTATGACTTTACGGTACATAACCGCTCGGATAAAACGGTCCGTATTGAGCCGCGCAGTATCATTATCGTCGAAGGGATTCTGGTACTGGCGGATAAGCGGCTGCGGGATCTGTTTGATATCAAGATCTATGTGGAAACCGATGCGGATGAACGGATACTGCGCCGGGTCATGCGGGATTTAAAGGAACGCGGACGGGATATCGAGAATATAGTCCAGCAGTATCTGACGACAGTCAAACCGATGCATTATATGTTTGTAGAGCCGTCCAGGGCAAAAGCGGATTTTGTTATCAATGGCGGCATGAACCCGGTTGCGCTCGATCTGGTGGTGACCAAGATCCGCGACCGTCTTTCACAGCAATGACAGAAAGGAACCTGATCAAGATGAATAAAGTAGCGATTGAAGATTTTGCCAATATCAAAAAACTTGCCGGTCTGACCCTGTCACCTTCCGGAAAAAAGGCAGCATTTACTGTAACCGTGGGCAGTATTGCCGATAATAATTATCGTACCGATATCTGGGTGTATGACCGGGAGCATAAACCAGCCCTTTTCCGGCTGACAACCGGTGAGGATGGAAAAGCGCCCTGTTTTCTGGATGAGGAGACCATCCTGTTTCCTGCCGACCGGCATGGCCGCCATAAACCGGAAAACGGCGTGCAGTATACTGTCTATAACCGGATTGCACTGGGCGGCGGTGAAGCAGAAGAAGATTTTGTGCTGCCGTTTGCCGCGTCCGGCCTGACGCCGCTGGGTGAAGGAAAATTCCTGGTCAGCGGCCTGCGGGATCTGTCGCTGCCTGACCTGAGCGGACTGTCCGGCGAGGAAAAGGCGGCAGCAGTCAAAAAGCTGGAGGAAGAAAAGGATTATGAAGTTTTTGATGAGCTGCCCTTCTGGTTCAACGGCAGGGGCGTCATCAACAAAAAGCGCCGTGGCTTGTACCTTGTCTGCCCGAAGACAAGTGAAAACAAGCTGCTGACAGCCGAGTATTTTGACCTGCACGGATTTTCGGTCAACCAAGAAAAAGACCGAGCGGTCTTCTGGGGTAATGAGTTTACAACCCTGAACAGCCAGAAATCCCGGATGTTTGTCTGCGATCTGAAGACAATGCAGATGACCGAGGTACAGCTGGACGGCAGATACCGTGTGGATGCCGCGGTTTTCTGCGGTGAAACGGTTGTTTTTGCAGCGGCGACCGGCGAAAAGTACGGCAGCAGCGAAAATCCTGCCTTTTATCTCTGCCAGATGGACGGCAGCTTCACCTTGCTTGCGTCTCCCGATCCCAGCCTTGGTGCAGTCGGCAGCGACATTGCCGGCGGCGGAGACAGCTTTGCAGGCAATGAAAAGGGTGTATATTTTGTCCAGACGATCGGTTACCACTCGGTATACCGCTGTCTGGGTCTGGATGGTCAGATCGAGACGCTGGTAAATGAGCCGGGCATTATCAGCTGTGCACAGGGAACCGACCCGGTGTATCTGATTGGTATGGAAAAGGACGCGCCGCAGGAATTCTACCGCTATGAGAATGGAAAGCTGGAAAAGCTCTCTTCCTTTAATGCCGAATATCTTTCGACCCATGAAGTCGCGCATACCGAGCATTTTACCTTTACCGATTCGGATGGTGTGGAAATTGACGGTTGGGTGCTTTACCCGGCGGATTTTGATGAAAACCGTAAATATCCTGGCATTCTGGATGTACATGGCGGTCCTCAGACGGCATATGGCGAAGGGTTCTTCCATGAGATGCAGTATTGGGCTGGTCTTGGATATATCGTCTTTTTCTGCAATCCGCGCGGTTCTTCCGGAAAAGGCGGCGGCTTTGCCGACATTTACGGGGATAACTACGGCGTTCGGGATTACAATGACCTGATGGAATTTACCGATCGGGTGCTTGAACGTGTCCCGCAGATTGACCCTGCCCGTATCGGCATGACCGGCGGCAGCTATGGCGGATTTATGGCAAACTGGATTATCGGGCATACCGATCGTTTTGCGGCGGTTGCTTCCCAGCGCAGTATCGCAAATTACATCAGCAAGTGCCTCACGACCGATATCGGGTATTATCATAACCTTTCCGCGATTCAGGCAGATCCCTGGTCCAGTCCTGAGAAGATGTGGGCTCATTCGCCGCTCGCCTATGCCAACCGTGCCAAGACCCCGACCCTGTTTATCCAGTCGGATGAGGATTATCGCTGCTGGATGGGAGATGCGGTGCAGATGCTCCAGGCGCTGTTGATGCACGGGGTGCCCGCGCGGATGTGCCTGTTCCATGGAGAAAACCACGAGCTGTCTCGTTCCGGCAAGCCCAAACACCGTG
>CALWWT010000002.1 GCA_944385325.1 uncultured Clostridia bacterium
TCCTTGACTGCGCCGACAGTGTACAGCGTGGTACCGGCTTCACCGACAATGCTCCGTCCGGGCTCCATCAGGATAAACGGAACGCCGACATTCAGTTCAGCCGCTTTCTTATGGATAGCAGCCGAAACAGCTTCCATATACTCCGCATACGGAACCGGGTCGTCGTCCTCGGTATACCGGATACCGTAGCCGCCGCCGAGGTCGAGTTCCTCGATCTGGTAACCAGTCTCGCCCTTAATTTCGGCGATAAAGTCCATCATAACCTCGGCAGCCTTGACAAAAGGTGTGACCTCGTGAATCTGGGAACCGATATGGCAGTCAACACCCAGCAGGCGTACAGACGGTGTTTCAATCGCCTTTTTGACTGCTGCCATCGCTTCGCCGGTTTCCAGCGCGAAACCAAACTTGGAATCGATCTGACCGGTCATGATAAACTGGTGGGTATGCGCGTCGATGCCGGGTTTTACCCGCAGCTGGACATTTGCGGTATAATCCAGTTCATCCGCAAAATGGCTGATCCGGTCGAGTTCCTCCATATTGTCTACGACAATACGGCCGACACGGTTATACAGCGCCATTTTGATTTCAGCGTCCGTTTTGTTGTTGCCATGGAAACAAACCCGCTCCATCGGGAAACCAACCGACAGTGCTGTATACAGTTCGCCGCCCGAAACGACGTCCGCACCCAGTCCCTCGTCTTCGGCAATCCGGTACATCTCCTTGCAGGAAAACGCCTTGGAAGCATAACAGATCATACCGTTTCCGTCATAAAAGCGGTCGATCGAATCACGATAGGCACGCATTGCGCCGCGCACGGCGTCTTCATCCATGACGTACAGCGGAGTGCCGTATTTCTCAGTCAGCTTGACCGCGTCCACTCCGCCCAGCATCAAGTGCCCTTCATCATTGATCTTCACGTTTCTGTCCATTTGTGTAAATCCCTTTCCTTTGTTTTGATTCTGTCATATGATTTTGGACAGAGGTCAGACGGATACGCCTTTCCCCTGTTTTTTTCAGTCTTCGTCGTCAAATCCGATATATTCGACCGTGACCTCTTCTTCATCCGGATTTTCATCCGGGATGTTATCGTCCATTGTCTGCGGTACTTCTTCCGGTTCTTCGTCCGTTTCGGGCATCAGCTCCGGGTGTTCGGCGCAGAACGCAACCAGCTGCTCCAGAATGCCGCGCAGTTCGTCGACGCCTTCGCCGGTTTTGGACGAAAACGGCAGGATGACGGTATCTTCGGGCAGTTCGGGAATCTCGTCACCAATTGACGCGAGACGCTGCTGGCGTTCGGTCTTGTTCAGCTTGTCCGCCTTGGTCAGCAGGATAATAAACGGCGTACCCGTCTGGGTCAGGAAGCTGATCATTTCCTTATCCTGCGCAGACGGCGGATGGCGCATGTCAACCAGCTGGACAACCATTCCGAGCATCCGTTTTTCGTCCTTGAGGTAGCCTTCGATCAAACCCGACCAGCGTTTTTTTTCGCTCATGCCGACTTTTGCATAGCCATAACCCGGCAGGTCGACCAGATGCAGCTGTCCATCGAGATTGTAGAAGTTGATGGTAACCGTTTTCCCGGGTTCAGAGCTGACCCTTGCCAGCGCCTTCCGCCCCAGCAGACGGTTGATCAGCGACGATTTGCCGACATTCGACCGCCCGGAAAAAGCGACTTCCGGCAGACGGGATACGGGAATCTGCTGGTGCAGCCCGTATGCCGCCTCAAAAGAAACGTTATGATAATTCATCCGATATTCCCTCTCCTTTCCGCTCAGCATTTTACGCCATGGACGGAAGATTCTGTGGGCGGGATGGTAGTCGGGAGTTCAGGCTTAGGGGTTTCAGGTGCGGGAGCAGCTGCCGTGACCGGTTCATGGCGGATGAGCACCTTGTCAAGAATCTCATTGATTCTCTTAACGGGTACAAACTGGACATGCTCCTTGACGACAGCGTCCACTTCCTCGAGGTCTTTTTTATTATCCTCCGGGATGAACACCATTTTCATATCTCTGCGGTAAGCTGCCATCGACTTTTCACGCAGACCGCCGATCGGCAGCACTCGTCCATGCAGCGTGATCTCGCCGGTCATTGCGACGTCGCCGCGCACCGGCATACCGGATAGCGCCGATACAATACAGGTAGTCATTGTCACGCCTGCCGACGGACCGTCCTTCGGGACAGCGCCTTCGGGTGCATGGATATGCAGGTCATTTTTCTTGTAAAACTCAGGGTCGATGCCGTACCGGTCGGCAAAGCTGCGCACCAGGCTGACCGCGATCTGAGCCGACTCGGTCATGACCTCACCCAGCGAACCGGTCGTCTGGATCTTGCCGGTACCCGGCAGGACGATCGCTTCGATCTCCATCATCTCGCCGCCGACCGACGTCCATGCAAGACCGTTGACCACGCCGACCTGGTTTTCCTTGGTGGCTGCAAGGTCTGCATAACGCGGAATGCCCAGCAGCGAAGCGATATTTTTCGGTGTGACCGAAACCGCTTCCGATTCACCCGATACAATGCTCTTTGCCGCTTTACGGCAGAGAGCGGCAAGCT
>CALWWT010000003.1 GCA_944385325.1 uncultured Clostridia bacterium
AAACCCTATTCCGCAATCGCTTTCCAGAAAAGGGGCTACACCACCCTTTCCGACTGGCGCTGCACCATTGAATACGACGGCAAGGTCATAGCGAACCGCGGGAAACTGGTTATTGAAGGCAAAGAGCTGGTCGAAACCGGTGTTTCTGCCTCTGGGCTGAAGATGGCGTGGGTCAGACCGCAGCTGGAAAACGCCCGTCCTCCACTGATCATCTGGCTGCACGGAGCCGGTGAAGGCGGCTGGGACCCTTACGTCGCGATTCTGGGCAACAAGGTCATCAACCTGGCTTCCAAGGAGATACAGTCCTATTTTGGCGGCGCATGGCTGCTTGCGCCCCAGTGCCCGACCATGTGGATGGACAACGGTTCCGGCAAGTACACCCGTACCGGCAAATCGAAGTATACCACCGCGCTGATGGACACCATCGAGGAATTTGTCGCGGCACATCCGGAGATCGACCGCGACCGTATTTATATCGGCGGCTGCTCCAACGGCGGGTTCATGACCATGCGGATGGTGATCGATTATCCCGAGTATTTTGCTGGCGGGTATCCGGTCTGTGAAGCGCTGTATAACGAGACGATCTCCGACCAGGATATCGAAAATATCAAGCACCTTCCCATCTGGTTCACCCATGCAAAGGTCGATACCATCGTACCGCCGGAAGAAACCGCTGTCCCGACCTATAAACGGCTGATTGCGGCAGGCGCCGGAAACGTGCATTTTTCTTATTACGAACGGGTTCTCGACCAGACCGGACGGTTTAAGAAGGAAGACGGCACACCGTTTGAATACTTTGGTCACGGCAGCTGGATCTACACCCTGAACAACGACTGCAAGCTGGACTTTGACGGTTCGCCGGTTCTTTTAAACGGTCAGCCGACGACGATTTTTGAATGGCTCGCCGCTCAGCATAAATAATGCTTACATAAATAAGTCTATTGTGAAAAATCCCCACGGCCTTTTTAACAGGCTGTGGGGATTTTGCTGTCACTTGTAAAATATAATGAATGCGCCAGTGACGACACGCCATTGCATACACTGCGCCCGAACGTGGTCGAAGCTTATAACTGCTGAGCTCTTAGTGCGTGGTATCACGTTGGCAAACAGGGAGCGCAGGCTCTGCGCCGACTGTCCACCGGACAGTCGACGAGGGCAGAGGTCGAAAACCTGTCAGCGCCGTGCCGGCCCACGTAGTGCCGGTGGGTGCGGAATCGGTAGTGCTGTCCTCGCGATTATTGGAAAAAGCCCGCATCGAGCGGGCCTTTTCCAAATGAGAACCCCTTAATAGGGTTCTCAAACTCTCCTGATTCTATTACGGGAAAAGATAACCGGATAGATTGTGCTTGTCGGTAGGTTTCCAGGGCTCTGCCCTGGACCCGCGATTTTTTGAAAAAAATCGAGTAAAACTTTCTTGATATTATCGCACCAACGTTGTGCGGAAAATAAACACACACAATCTCTTTACGTCCGAGCGGGGTTAAAACGTTCGTTTGCCACCTCTTGGGGCGTGGAATCACATCGGCAAACAGGGAGCACAGGCACTGTGCCGGGCTTAGTCGAGGAAATCTTTGAGTTTTTTGCTTCTGCTGGGATGGCGGAGTTTGCGCAGAGCCTTTGCTTCGATCTGACGGATACGTTCACGGGTGACGTTGAACTCTTTGCCGACCTCTTCAAGGGTACGGCTCTTGCCGTCTTCCAGACCGAACCGGAGCGAAAGGACCTTTGCTTCACGAGGGGTCAGCGTCTTGAGGACAGCGCCCAGCTGTTCTTTGAGCAGGGTATGGCTTGCGGCGTCAACCGGAGACGGCGCGTCATCATCCGGGATAAAGTCGCCCAGATGGCTGTCTTCTTCCTCACCGATAGGCGTTTCCAGCGAAACCGGCTCCTGAGACACCCGCAAAATCTCTCTGACCTTATCGACCGGCATGTCCAGTTCATTGGCGATCTCCTCGGCGCTCGGCTCATGACCGTTGGCGTGGAGCAGCTGGCTGGAGACTTTCTTGACGCGGTTGATGGTTTCGACCATATGAACCGGGATACGGATGGTGCGCGCCTGATCGGCAATCGCACGGGTAATCGCCTGACGAATCCACCAGGTCGCGTAGGTCGAAAACTTAAAGCCCTTGGTATGGTCGAACTTTTCGACCGCCTTGATCAGACCGAGGTTGCCCTCCTGGATCAGGTCAAGGAACTGCATACCGCGCCCGACATAACGTTTTGCGATCGAAACGACCAGACGCAGGTTCGCCTCGCTCAGGCGTTTTCTTGCCTCAGCGGCGATTTTAGGGTTATCACTCGCCATTTTTTCCGCGAGTTCATTTTCCTCATCGGCGCTCAGCAGCGGAACACGACCGATTTCCTTAAGGTAAACCTTCACCGGGTCATCGATATTGATACCGTCTCCGGTATAGACGATATCCGGTTCGATGGCTGCTGCGTCCTCCAGCCCGATATCAAAATCTTCGTCAATGCTCAAATCGTCGAGGATTTCGATATTGCTGCTTTCCAGCGAGTCATAAAACTTGTCAAGCTGCTCAGGGTCAAAATCCATCTCTTCCAGAGCGTCGGTAATTTCCTTGGCAGTCAGTTTACCCTTAATTTTCCCCTGTTCCATCAATTCTGTTACAGCAGATTTTTTGTCAGCCATCTTATTCTCTCCTTTGGAATATTGTACAGGGCGCGCCGCCTGCGGCAGCGGACAGCCCGCCCATTGCATTTATCTGAACACCGGCAGGTACCGGTAAAACAAACGATGTATGATCCACAGAATCCGGGCAGGCTATGCTTTTTTGCTCATCCGGATTTTCTCAGCCAGCGCGCGCGCCTCTTCCATCGAAAGGTTTGCGCTGTCGCGGACCTGCCTTTGCAGCTGCCCGCCCTGCATCCGCCGGAAATAATCTTCCAGCGCTTCCGGGGTAATGCTCAGCTGTCCTTCCGACACCCTTGCCAGAATCCCGGCAAGCCTGGACATCTGTTCCGGAGTGATCCGCCTGCCGACTGCCGAGAGTGACCCGTCGTCCTCCAGCTGTGCGGTCAGGACCGCCTGATAGATCGCAGCAGCCTGTTCAGAAAAGGCATGTTCGGGGAGCCGTGCGATGATATTCCCTCTCCAGTCGGGATGATGGAACAGACATGCCAGCAGCCCGTCTTCTGCCGATTCATCGGCGAGCCGTCCGGCACGGGCAAAATTCCTGCCCGATTCAAAGCCCTCCTCTTCTTTTTTACGGGCCCGGCGCAGATTGCGCCGGAGCGCACGGTTGACGCTTTCCCGGATGGCGTCGCGCGGGATATCGGTTTCCTCGGCAAGCCGCCCGATATACAGTTCCCGCTCCATTGTACTTGCAACGGTCGCGAGGTAGTCGGCAGCTTCCTGAAGATAAGCGCCGCGCTGTTCGGTCGAACCGAGGTCATATTTTGCGCGGATCACGCCCATCTGGTACTCGGTGACACTGCGCGCGCCCTCGATCAGCATCTTAAACCGCTGCGCGCCGAACTTGCCGATAAACTCGTCCGGGTCTTTTGCGCCCTTCATATCGAGAATCCTGGTTTTCAGCCCGGCTTCCTCCAACAGCCCGACCGCACGATTGGTAGCGGTTCTGCCGGGACCGTCGGAATCGTATGCAATGACGATTTCTTTGGCGTAATTGCTCATCAGACGCGCCTGTTCAGAGGTCAGCGAGGTGCCCAGCGTCGCGACAACATTATCAAATCCCGCCTGGTTCATCGCAATCACGTCCATATACCCTTCTGCCAGGATCAGCCGTCCATCCTGCACATTTTTTGCGAAGTTGAGGGAAAAGAGGTTGCGGCTCTTTTTAAAGACAGGGGTATCGGGCGAGTTGAGGTATTTGGGCTTGCTGTCGTCCAGCACCCGTCCGCCGAACCCGATGACATTTTTCCGGATATCGACGATCGGGAACATCACCCGGTTGCGGAACGCGTCATAGACCGACTTACCGTCTCTTCCTCTTGCGACGACCGCCGCCAGCAGCATATCTTCATCCGAAAAACCCTTTTGTCGCAGGTAATTGCGAAGGTTGTCCCAGCCTGGCGGCGCGTATCCAAGCCCATACCGTGTAATCGTTTTGGTCGAGAGTCTGCGTTTACCCATCAGGTATTCCCGACCGGGAGCACCAGCCTCGGATTTCAGCTGGTCGTGGTAAAAATGCGCAGCCGCGCGGTTGATCTCATAGATCAGCGGCTTGATTTTAAGCGACGGGTCGTCCCTTGCTTCCTCCGGGAACGGGATGCCGGCGCGTTCAGCGAGAAACTTGAGGGCATCCACATACCCGATATTTTCGATCCGCATGATAAATGAAATCACGTCGCCGCCGGCACCGCAGCCGAAGCAGTAATAGGATTCGGTATCATGGTAGACAAAAAAGGACGGTGTCTTTTCGGAATGAAATGGACACAGCCCTTTGCTCGTCCTGCCGGCGCGGCGGAGGGAAACATACCCGGACACGACGGATTCAATATCACAGCTCATTTTCAGCTGGTCAAGAAAACTTTGTGGAATCGCCATGATCAAGCCCCCTTCCTGACAAGCGGCAGTCCGGTAAAAACCTCTATATAATAATACCCTTAAAATGCGAAAAACCCTCTTTTTTTCCGCAATTTTTTTATAATAATCAGGGGTTAAGCGGAGAATTTACATTTTGTCCACATTTATTTTTCAGTTACGCCATATCGCAAAACCGTTCTTCGACCAGTTCGGGAACAATCTGACCGGCGGAAAGTTCCCGGAGCGCATCAGCAAACCCAGCCGCGCGGTCGGCGCGGATCAGCAGCTCCAGTACGACGGTATCGCCGAAGACACTGTCCAGCGTTTCGATTTTATACTGCGGCAGCAGATAAGACACCTTGCCGTACATCGGGTACGGAACCGTCACCCGGAGGACATGGCAGTTTGTCATATGCATTTTCCCGGCAGCATCCAGCGCGATCCTGGCGCCGTGACCGTAAGCCCTTGCAAGCCCGCTTGCACCCAGCAGCACGCCGCCGAAATACCTTGTCACGACGACACAGACGCCGATCAAACCCTCTTTCTGGATAACATCCAGCACCGGAACGCCGCCGGTGCCCTGTGGTTCGCCGTCATCCGAGCAGCGGCGCGTCATACCGTCCAGCAGGACATAGGCAAAGACATTATGACGCGCGTCAGGATGCTTTTTACGAACCGACTCGATGACAGCGTTTGCGTCCTCTGCGGTTTTGACAGGAGCGGCATACCCGATAAAACGGGATTTTTTTTCAACAAATTCGTCCTCGCCCGCCTCCCGGACGGTCAGATAATCCTGCGGCATACGACGCCTCCTTTGCAAAATAAAAGGCGGTACGCAAGGCAAAAGCCTCGGCATACCGCCAATCCTCACCATCCGAAGACGGACGGTGTACTCTTTTTACAGAGCCACTCCAAAACAGGAGCTTATTTATCCAGACCGAAACGCTTTTTGAATCTGTCAACACGTCCGCCGGTATCGACCAGTTTCTGTCTGCCGGTATAGTACGGATGGCACTTGGAGCAGACATCAACGCTGATGTTTTCCTTGGTGGAACGGGTTTCCCAGACAGCACCGCAGGAGCACTTGATCACAGCGGTCTTATATTCAGGATGAATTCCCTCTTTCATGCTTTACACCTCTTTCAATAATACGCTCATACGTATATTCTTACAGTGTTATATCATAACACACCGGCAAAAAAAATGCAAGCGTTTTTTTAAAGAAAGCGAAATTTCTCCAATTAAATGAAAAACAGTCATTTTTGTGGAAATAATATTATACTTTTGTCAGCACAGTGCCTGTGCTCCCTGTTTGCCAATGTGATACCACGCTCTAAATGCTCAGCACTCGACGGTCGCTTCCCCACTCAGACGCAAAGGAATGTGCGCACACACTACCCATCTGTTCACGCGAGCGCAGAGCAGCAATCCGCAGGTTGCAAGCAGGAGTGACCATCGCGAAACAGGCAGTGGAAGCATTCCGCACGCTTTACTCGTTGGATGGTGGTCGAAGCTTTTAACTGCTGAGCTCTATTTGGGAGAGTAAACGTCGGCAAACTGGCAGCGGAAGCATTCCGCACGCAGTATAATCGACAGTAAAATGTAAAGAATAAAACATAAACAAGTCTGCTGAAAGGAAACCCGATGTATGAACAAAAAATCAAAGTGCTTTTCCCTGCCGCATATGACGGTAATTTTCGTCATGGGCGGTCTGGGGTACGGTGCGATTGAGATATTATGGCGCGGCGCGACCCATTGGAGTATGCTGCTGACCGGCGGGATCTGCCTGCTGATGCTGGAAAAGGTGGATGCCCGGCATTCCGGCGAATGGCTGGTACTGCGCTGCATCCGCGGCGCGATGGTGATAACGGCGGTGGAACTGATGGTCGGGCTGGTGGTCAACCGGCTGATGGGATTGTCGGTATGGGATTATTCGGAGCAATGGGGAAACTTTGCCGGGCAAATCTGTCCGCTGTACACGATTTACTGGTATTTTCTGTGTTATCCGGCGTACTGGCTG
The DNA here is from genome assembly GCA_944385325.1 of uncultured Clostridia bacterium. Classification (GTDB taxonomy): domain Bacteria; phylum Bacillota; class Clostridia; order Oscillospirales; family Ruminococcaceae; genus Faecivivens. The sequence goes on from CALWWT010000003.1 coordinate 6,528, forward strand.
CTCGGACGGATGAAAAGAGGCACGAACGTTTCAGTTTACACAAAAATTACCCCAATGTCTGCCCAAAGTTTCGCCGCCCGGATGGAAAAAGGGATTGCAAATAAACGGTAAAACGTGTATAATATGGTAAAATCAAGCTGTCAAGACACCTTTCCGGCTGCCTGGGGAGTCACTGCTGCCCGGATGCCCGGATGATGGATGATATGGAAAGGACGAATCAACATGGATTGGAGCAACAACCGCAACCTGACGATGCTTGTCGACTTTTACGAGCTGACGATGGGCAACGGATATATTAAGGAAGGCGTTCAGGAAAAACGTGCGGTATTTGATATGTTCTTCCGCAAGATCCCCGATCAGGCGGGATTTGCGATTTTTGCCGGGCTGGAGCAGCTGGTCGGGTACCTGAAAAACCTGAATTTTTCTAAGGAAGACATCGACTATCTGCGCAGCAAAAACCTTTTCAGCGAAGATTTTTTGGATTATCTCAAAAACTTCCGTTTCAGCTGCAACGTCTGGGCGATGAAGGAAGGCACTCCTATTTTCCCGAATGAACCGGTCGTCATTGTCGAAGGTCCTGTCATTCAGGCGCAGCTGATCGAAACGATGGTGCTGCTTTCCATAAATTTCCAGTCGCTGGTCACCACCAAGGCAAGCCGTATCTGCCGTGCGGCACAGGGACGTCCGGTCATGGAATTCGGTTCCCGCCGTGCACAGAGCTATGACGCGGCGGTACTGGGCGCAAGAGCCGCCTATATTGGCGGATGCTCGGGCACAGCCTGTGCGATTTCCGACCGCGAATACCAGATCCCGGCGCTGGGCACGATCGCGCACAGCTGGGTACAGATGTTCCCGACCGAATACGACGCCTTCAAAGCGTATGCCGAGACCTATCCCGACAGCTGCACCCTGCTGGTCGACACCTATAACGTGCTGAAATCGGGCGTTCCCAACGCGATCAAGGTGTTTGACGAGGTGCTCGCACCGATGGGCTACCGCCCCAAGGGTATCCGCATCGACTCGGGCGATATCGCCTATCTGTCCAAGAAGGCGCGCAAGATGCTGGACGCCGCCGGATATCCCGACTGTACGATCGTCGCGTCCAACTCGCTGGACGAATACCTGATCCGTGACCTGCTGCTTCAGGGCGCGAAGGTGGATTCGTTTGGTGTCGGTGAAAACCTGATCACCTCCAAGTCTGACCCGGTATTCGGCGGCGTGTATAAGCTGGTCGCGGTCGAGGACGAAAATGGCGTTCTCCAGCCGAGAATCAAGCTGTCGGAGACGGCTGAGAAGATCACCACGCCTAATAAGAAGATGGTATACCGTCTGTACAAGAAGGATGACCATGAAGCGGTCGCCGACTATATTGCAATGAGTGACGAGACGGTTCCGACCGAAGGACCGATCACCCTGTTTGACCCGGTCAACACCTGGAAATCCAAGACCTTCACCGATGTGGACATCCGCCCGATGCTGGTCGAGGTATTCAGAGACGGCGAATGTGTCTACGAATTGCCGGGCATCGAGGAGATCAAAGCCTACTGCAAGGATCAGATCGACCACCTCTGGGAAGAGGTCAAGCGGTTTGAGAACCCGCACCGGTACTATGTTGACCTGTCGGAGAAGCCCTGGACTTCCAAGCACGAACTCCTCAAACCCTTCCAAGGCTAAGGCGCGGAGCCCGCGCCGCCTTGTTCGCTATGATCGGCGGCGTTCCGACCGCCTCGATTGTGCGTAGAACAACCTTTGCGAACGCGACACAGCGCCTGTGCTCCCTGTTCGCGATGGTCGGCGGCGTCCAACCGCCTCGATTGTGCGTAAAGCAACCTTTGCGAACGCGCCGGGTGGCGTGTCGCTACGGACTTGTTCGCGATAGTCGCCCGCGTGCCGACGGGCTCGATTGCGAAAGAAACAACCTTTGCGAACGCGCCGGGCAGATGGTGCGAACTTGTTTTTTGGTAAACTCACGGGAAGCCGGGAAAACCGGTTTCCCGTTTTTTGCTGTCAATGAGCGATTGTCTGTCTGGAAATCATATAAAAAATATGCTATAATTTGTTTGTGTAATTTATTATAAAGAAGGAAGATCCGGTCTGCCGGCATAGACCGTTGCCGCAGCCCGCCGGGATATGAGGGATATACAGATATGATGGAAATCAACAAAACGCTTGAACTGTTCCGGAGTATGCTCAATTTATTGAGCGAAAGTTCGGACGATTATTTTTTTCTGTGGGACATACCGACCGGAGAGCTGTACCTGTCGGAAAAAATCACTGAAAAATATGATCTGATGCAGATGGGAGAAAAAAGCTGTACCCTTACCGACTGGCAGCGGATCGTCTATCCGCCCGACCTTCCGGAACTCTCTGCCCATCTGGAACGGATACGGCGAGGCGAAACACAGCTGCATGACCTGAACTACCGTCTCATCGACCGCAGCGGTGAGGTCATCTGGATCAGCTGCCGCGGAAAGAGCAGCCTATCACCCGAAGGCATACCGCAGTGTATGATCGGACGGATTTCCGACAGCGTCTTCAAAGGCAAGCTGGACCAGCTGACAGGTGCGTTCATGATGGACACGCTGCGCGCCGATATCAGCGAGAGGCTGCGCAGCAACGCGGACGGGTATCTGCTGCTGGTTGAACTGGACAACCTGAAATCCATTAATTTTCACAGCGGGCGGCAGGCAGGTGACCAGCTGCTGAAAAACGTCTGCCACGCCATGGAAGACCTCACCGGCGGAATCAGGGTCTACCGGGTGAACGGTGACAGTTTCTGCGTCTGCCTGCCGGAGGATACGCCGGAAGAGGTGGAAAAGGTTTTCAGCCGGCTGCAGGAGCGGCTGAAAGGACAGTGTACCCTTTCCGGCGGCTGCGTGCCGTTCCGTCA
>CALWWT010000004.1 GCA_944385325.1 uncultured Clostridia bacterium
ATTGCCCATGCGAAGCATGGCAATGGCGGATGAAGAATATGCACGTTGGATTTTATCGACAGACTGTAGCGTGCTATAGTATAGCACGCTGGTCTTTTGCAAGTAATTTACAGGAAGGAAGCTGGAAAATGCATAAATCGTGCCAGATTTCGGAATCGGATATTCCGATTGGCGCCAAAATCAAATTTATTCACCTGGCTTTTGAAAATCGGTTCAACCAAAATTTGCAGGAGTTGAATCTGACCTCGTCTCAGATGCATCTGCTTGTCTATCTGGACCGATGCGAAAATGCCGGCAAAAAGGTGAATCAGAGAATGATAGAAAAGCATCTGCATCTGTCCAATCCAACAGTTACCGGCCTGCTTCAAAGGCTGGAAGCCAAGGGCTTTGTCAGCCGCAAAGTCAGCGATACCGATGGCCGTAATAAGGAAATTCAGCAGACCGATGCCTGTAAAGCATTGCATAATGAGATGCATCGCAGACTTGACGCTGAGAATGAAAAAATGATTGCCGGATTGTCTGACAAGGAAATCGCTGAACTGAACCGCCTTTTGGTAGTCGTGCTGAAAAATATGCAGGATTGATAACCGTATATTTTCTGATACACCATTCTGAAAGAAAGAAGGAATTGTATGGTCAAGAAACTGGCCTCCTGTATCGGCGAATACAGGAAGTACGCGATTGCGACGCCCATCATCATGCTGGGTGAAGCGATCATGGAAATTTTGATCCCGTTGATTATGGCAAACATGATCGACTTTGGGATTCAAAACAAAGACATCGATTATACCATCCGTATGGGTGTGCTGATGATCGGTTGTACGTTGATTTCGCTGGCCTGTGGTGCAGGCGGCGGTGTTTGTGCGGCACACGCGGCAATGGGCTTCGCAAAAAATCTGCGTGCCCGGCTGTTCCGTAAGGTACAGACCTTTTCGTTTGCCAATATCGACAAATTCTCGACTGCGTCGCTGGTTACCCGTCTGACAACCGACGTTACCAACACCCAGAATGCTTTCCAGATGCTGATTCGAATGGCGGTTCGTGCACCTGCCATGATGATTGGTGCAGCGGTCATGGCCATTCGCATCAATCCTACACTTTCAACCGTATTCATTGTTGTCATTCCGATTCTGGCAGTATGTCTGTATCTGATCATGTCCCGGGCACATCCGAGATTTGGTATCATGATGGAAAAGTATGACGCGCTGAATACCTCTGTCCAGGAAAACCTGACCGGTATCCGTGTTGTCAAGGCGTTTGTCCGTGAAGACTATGAAAACAAAAAGTTTAATGATTCGGCTGACCAGGTCAGAAAGGCGCAGCTTCGCGCTGAAAAACTGGTCATCCTCACTAGCCCGGTTATGCAGCTGTGTATGTATGGATGTATTCTGGCAGTTTTGTGGTTTGGCGGCAACATGGTTATCGAGGGCAGTTTCCAGGTTGGTAAACTTTCTTCGTTTATCAGTTATGTTATGCAGACACTGATCAGCCTGATGATGCTGTCGATGGTTATCATGATGTTTACGATTTCGATGGCTTCGATGCGCCGTATCTGTGAGGTACTTGATGAAGTTCCGGAGATCGGAGAGGTCAGCCAGCCTGTAACTGAAATAAAAGACGGTTCGATCGAATTTAAAAACGTATCGTTCTCTTACAGTAAGGACCGGAATAATCTGACCCTTCAGCATGTCAATCTTTCGATTGCTTCAGGTGAGACGATCGGTATTATCGGCGGTACCGGCAGTGCTAAATCTACGCTTGTACAGCTGATTCCTCGGCTGTATGACGTAACGGACGGTGAGCTGCTGGTCGGCGGCGTTGACGTCCGGAAGTACCATGAAGATTCACTGCGCAATGCGGTATCGATGGTATTGCAGAAGAATGTCCTTTTCTCTGGTACCATCCGCGACAACCTCAAATGGGGCGATGAAAATGCAACCGATGAGGAGATCATTGAGGCATGTAAGGCAGCTGATGCTTACGAGTTTATCAAATCCTTCCCATATGGTCTTGATACCGACCTTGGGCAGGGTGGTGTAAACGTTTCGGGCGGACAGAAACAACGTCTGTGTATTGCTCGTGCACTGCTGAAAAAACCGAAAATCATTATTCTCGATGACTCGACCAGTGCAGTAGATACCGCAACTGATGCCCGTATCCGTGCGGCTTTCCGCGAGAAACTGTCTGGAACCACGACCCTGATCATTGCCCAGAGAATTACTTCGGTTCAGGATGCCGACAAGGTTATCGTCCTGAATGATGGGCAGATCGATGATTTCGGTACGCCCGCAGAGCTGATGGAGCGTAACCAGATTTATCGCGAGGTATATCAGCAGCAGCAGAAAGGAGCGAGAGAATAATGCCCGGACCCGGAGGACCCAGAGGCGGACGTCCAATGCAGAAACCGAAAAATGCGGCTGCTACGATTGGTCGTGTTGTCAAATACTTATCTAAATACAAATGGTATTTGCTGGTTGTTACGGTTGCGATTATTTTCAGCGCCCTTGCCAGCGTTATCGGTACATCTTATATGAAAACCATCATCGATGATTATCTGGAACCGATGGTGCAAAGCTACAGCGATGAACTGATGAGAGGTTTCATGCTGACGCTGATTAAAATGGGGGCAGTTTATCTGACCGGTGCGGTTTGTACCTATATTTCTGCCCGGATGATGCTGCATGTTTCCACCAAAACGCTATACAACATCCGTGTGGATATGTTTAGTCATATGGAGGCACTGCCAATCCGTTATTTTGACACCCATACCCACGGCGAACTGATGAGCCGTTATACAAACGATATTGATACCCTTCGTGAACTGCTTTCCAACTCAATGACCATGCTGATTTCGTCGAGCATCACTGTTGTATCGGTATTGACCATGATGCTGATCTATTCCTGGCAGCTGACACTGCTGCTGGTACTGCTGTTTGCCGCGATGATGGTGGTTATCCGCTTCTTTGGCGGACGTTCCGGACGGCTGTTCCGTGAACAGCAGGCTGCTTTGGGCGCAGTAAACGGCTATATCGAGGAAATGATGGACGGTGTCCGTGTTGTCAAGGTTTTCTGCCATGAAGACAAGTCGGTCGAGGAGTTTGAAAAGCTCAACGATAAACTCTGTAATGCCGCAACTCAGGCAAATACCTATGCAAACTCGATGATGCCGATTATGGCTAACTTGACGAATGTACACTATGCACTGACAGCAGTTGTCGGCGCTATCCTCGCGATTCAGAATATTCTTTCGCTGGGTACAGTCGTTGCCTTTTTACAGTATGTCCGCAACTTCTCGATGCCTGTCACTCAGATTTCCCAGCAGGTCAACAGTATTTTGAATGCGCTGGCAGGTGCAGAGCGGGTCTTTAACCTGATCGATGAAAAGCCGGAAGTCAATGACGGCTATGTCACCATTGTCAATGCCCGCAAAGAGGCTGACGGCACTTTGACTGAGACAACCGAAAGAACCGGTGTATGGGCATGGAAACATCCTCATAAAGCAGACGGCACCGTCACTTACACCGAGGTCAAAGGTAAAGTTGAGTTTGATAATGTCGTATTCGGTTATGTTCCGGAAAAGACAGTACTCAACGGGATCAGCCTTTACGCCAACCCCGGACAGAAGATTGCTTTTGTTGGTTCTACCGGTGCCGGCAAAACAACAATTACCAACCTGATCAACCGTTTCTATGATGTTCCTGACGGCAAGATCCGTTATGATGGCATCAATATCAATAAGATTGATAAACGGGCACTGCGTCAGAGCCAGTCGATTGTTTTGCAGGATACCCACCTCTTTACCGGCACGGTAGCAGATAACATCCGTTATGGCAAGCTGGATGCTACAGACGAAGAAATCCATCGCGCTGCCAAACTGGCAAATGCCGACTTCTTTATCACCCATCTGCCTAATGGATATGATACCATGCTTACCAGCGACGGTGCAAACCTCTCCCAGGGTCAGCGCCAGTTGATTGCGATTGCCCGTGCGGCTGTTGCCGACCCGCCGGTATTGATTCTGGATGAAGCGACGTCTTCTATTGATACCCGAACCGAAGCACTGATTGAAAAGGGTATGGACTCGCTGATGGATGGTCGTACGACATTTGTTATTGCGCACCGGCTGTCTACCGTTCGCAACTCCAACGCCATCATGGTTTTGGAAAACGGCAGAATTATCGAACGCGGTAACCATGAAGATCTGATTTCACAGAAAGGTAAATACTATCAGCTTTATACCGGTATGTTTGAATTGTCGTAAATATACTTATAAAGCTAAACAAGCTGAGCGTGACTGGTTATAGTCACGCTCAGCTTGTCGATAAAGTCAACTTTTCTGATTTTTGTCCGCCGTTGCCGCTTGCCGCGCCAACGGCTACGTTTTTTTAGGGGTTGCGCGCCGTAGGCGCGCCCAGGGCAGGCTTTCCCAGAAAGCCGTACAGTTTGCTGGCAAACTGTCTGGTTCGCAACGCGAACCGTCCGCCCCTG
>CALWWT010000005.1 GCA_944385325.1 uncultured Clostridia bacterium
GTCTGTTCGGCGATCGGGCTGATCTTCGGCGGCTGGTCGCGGGCAAGAAAGCTGTCGGAAGCGGAAAAATGGGAGCTGAAGCAGGCAAAACAGCTGGTCAGGGAAAAATCCGCGCCGCCTGTTTCCACCGGACAGGCTGTCCGTATCGCTTCCAAAACCGCTGCCAAAAACCAGCAAAAGGCGTATGCCCGCAAAGCGAAGGAACGGGCCGAAAAGGAAGCCAAACGGCAGAATAAAAACCAGCCGCAGGCAAAAAAGAAAAAAGGCGGGCATTAAGCCAGCCTGAGAGTGTCGAAGAAGTATTTTGGAGAATTTGAAAACCGCTAAAACTCATCCGAAGTTTACCATAGAACGGAAAGCAGGTCCAGGGCGGTAGCCCTGGGCGCGCAACCCCATAAAAAAACGTAGCCATTGCCCATGCGGAGCATGGCAATGGCGGAAAAAGAGAACGAACGATTAACTTTTTCGACAGCCTGAGGCTTCCTTTGGAAGCCTGTCCTGCGCGCGCCTTGGCGCGCAGCCTCTAAAAAAAACGTAGCCGTTGGCGCGGCAGGCGGCAACGGCGGACATAGAAGATCAGCGGTTGATTTTATCGACTGCCTGAAGTGCCGGGACCGGCTGTCAATAAAGACAGCCGGTCCCGGCACTTTGGTTATGAATATGACTTGAAATCTAAGCGAAATCAGTGCTGGATTTCGACATTGCCGAATCCAAATTTGGGTGCGCAGGTGCGATGGAGCGCGATCAGTTCATTATCATGGTTGTGACGGACTTCACACTCTTCGTCAAAGATCATGCAGGCTTCATCACCCGGTTTGCAGGCAGCCCATGCAGGCAGGCTTGCATCATTCGGGTCGCCGTATTTAGCAAAGTTAACCCATGCTGAGAACATCTGGTGTTCCAGCTTGTCCGAAACACCCGGTTTGTTGCAGACAGGAACCAGTTCGGTGTTATGGAAAACGAACGGGATTTCCGAGCAGTGCCAGGGACCTGCGCCTTCATCTATCGGGAAATCAAATGCAAACAGGTAGGAATAGGTAGGCGACTGGTCATACTTGGATTTTTCCGCGATAAAACGTTTGGTTGGCGCGCGGAAATCAGAGTCGAGGATTGCAAGGTCACACAGGTTCTTGCCGGGGTAGGCTTTCTTAAACAGTGCGATCATCTGGTCGGCATTCTTTTCACCGTATACACCGGCGATCATCGCGCGTGCTTCTTCAGCCGTCATGGTATTGCGGTCGGGACGTCCGGGAGCAAAGCCAAGGAATTCATCCAGAACAGTACCGATCATGATCGGTATCGTCTTTGCATGTTCGGTAAAGCCGACCACCAGCGGGTCACCCAGATAGAAGTCATCCGCAACCGGGTTGCCGCCGACATATTTGCCTTCTTTTGCCACGTCCATAAAGACTTTCTGGTAAGCCTGTGCCATCTTGTTGTAAGGAGCTTTCTCCAGTTCCTCGATGGTTTCAATTCCCATCTCTTTCATCATTGCGCTGACGATCTCGGTTCCGTCCACTTTGCCCTTAAACGCACTCTCGCCAAAACCGATCATGTCCAGTAACCCAGACTGGACAATGCCCTTGTGGAACAGACCGTCCGCCTCGGGAATCTGCATCAGCGTCCATACCTTCATGCCGCCGCCCGACTGACCGAACAGGGTGACATTCTCCGGGTCGCCGCCGAAAGCTTCGATATTTTCATGAATCCATTTAAGAGCGGCAACCATATCGGCGCTGCCTGCATTTGCGGAATTCTTATATTTTTCGCCAAACGGAGAAACATCCAGATAACCGAGGATATTCAGACGGTGGTTGATCGAAACGACAACCACGTCACCATACTGGCTCATATTTTTGCCGTCATATGCCGCCTGTTCAATCGACGAACCAGCTGCAAATCCGCCGCCGTGCAGCCAGACCATGACCGGCTTTTTGGCAGAAGTATCCAGCGACTGGGTCCAGATGTTCAGATACTGGCAGTTTTCGTCCATCGGCCAGTAGCGGTGCGGAACCTTCATCTCACCGGAACCAGGTTTATCCTGGCTCATCAGCGGGCAGACATAGCCGTAACCGAGCGCGTCTTTGACACCTTCCCAGCTTTTGGGAGGTTTGGGAAGCTGGAAACGCTCTGCGTCGGCATATTTGATGCCATAAAATGTATAGGTGCTGTCTGCGACAAAACCGCGGAGTTTGCCGTATTTTGTCTGGACAATCGGTGCCGTTGTCGAACAGAGGAAATTACTGATCATGGTTTATGTCTCCTTTTTTATTCATAATAGCCAACCCGATTGGGATTTATTCAGTGTTCAACTTTTACCTTGCTGCCGGGTTTGAATGCGGGTGCACAGGTAAGATGCAGGTCAACCAGCTGGTTATCATGGTTATGACGGACTTCGCATTCTTTGTCAAAAATCATGCATGCTTCGTCATTCGCAGTGCTGGCAGGCCACTGAGGCAGGCTTGGGTCATTCGGATCACCGTATTTGGCAAAGTTGACCCATGCGGAAGCCATCTGATATTCCAGCTTTTGGGTTACGCCGGGGATGGTGCAGTAGGGTGTCGTGGACGCGTTATGGAAGACAAACGGAATTTCCGAACAATGCCAGGGGCCGGACCCTTCGTCAACCGGCAGTTCCAGCGTAAACATGTAGGAATAGGTCGCAGACTCGGTGCATGCGGCTTTCATCTTGATAAAGTCCTTGCTTGCCTTGCGGAAGAGACCGTCCATCATGACCAGGTCGCTGACCGGTTTGCCGGGATATGCTTTTTCAAAGAGGGCAATCAGCTGATCGGCATTCTTTTCGCCGAATTTTTCTGCAACCAGCTTGCGTCCTTCTTCTTTTGTCATGGTATGGCGGTTGGGATAGCCGGGACCAAATGCGGGGAATTCGTCCAGAACGGTGCCGACCATAACCGGGATCGTCTTTGCATGATCGGTAAAGCCGATGACAAACGGGTCGCCCGGATAAAAATCATCCGGAATCGGTCCGCCGGCTCCGACGTAAATGCCGGCTTCTGCAAGTGCCGGGCTGACCTTGTTGTATGCTTTTGCAAGGTCTTCATAGGGGACAGTTTCCAGCTCTTCTACTTCCTTGCAGCCCAGTTCTTCCATCAGTGCCTTGACGATTTTTGTTCCGTCCGGCAGGACTTTGCTCGGGAAGTTGGCAACGCCCGACTGGATGATGCCTTTATGGAATAGTCCGTCAGCCGATGGTGTCTGCATCAGCGAGTAGACTTTCATGCCGCCGCCCGACTGTCCGAACAGGGTGACGTTTTCCGGGTCACCGCCGAAAGCGGCAATATTGTCATGAATCCACTGGAGAGCCGCGACCATATCGGCATTGCCGGCATTTCCGGAATTTTTGTATTTCTCACCAAAGGGCGAAAGGTCGAGGTAACCCAGGATGTTCAGACGATGGTTCAGGGTAACGACAACCACATCGCCGAACCGGCTCAGCGCGTCGCCATCGTATGCCTGCTGTTCGATCGAAGAACCGGCAAAGAATCCGCCGCCATGCAGCCAGACCATAACCGGTTTTTTGGCAGAAGGGTCGACCGACTGGGTCCAGATGTTCAGGTACTGGCAGTTTTCGTCCATCGGCCAGTAACGGTGCGGGACTTTCAGTTCACCGGAACCGGGCTCATCCTGTTTGAGCATCGGGCAGACATAGCCGTAACCAAGTGCGTCTTTGACGCCTTCCCAGCTTTTGGGCGGTTTGGGAAGCTGGAAACGCTCCGCGTCGGCATATTTGATACCGTAAAAGGTGTAGGTCCCATCCAGAATAAAGCCGCGCAGTTTACCGTATTTGGTTTGTACAACCGGTTCGGTGGTGGTGCAGACAAATCTTTTTGCCATAATTTATTCTCCTCTGAAAATAATGGATATTGCCGGAGTTTAGCTCCGTAAATATGAATTGGAACTTTCTGACATTATTATAACGCACACCCACTGAAAATGCAATGCTGTTTTTTGTCCAAGAATGATTGAATTTTATCTTTTTGTTTTCAGAATCTGTATGAACCGACGACTTTACAAAAAGCAGCGCTGTTGCGTAATGGGGCAGGGTGTTGTATAATAAGGAGAGTTTAAATTCACCGCGCCTGCGTCTGCAAAGGAGGAGTAGGAATGCATATTCAGACCCAGCAGGAATGGGAAAATGAAATGGCTGAAAAGGTGCTGGATGAGGTCCGGGCAGAAATTTATCTGGCGCTGCGGTATCTGGACGGAGCGCTTGCAAGGCTGCGGTGGAGTGCCGACCTGTCGCTGAAAAGTTTGGCGAGTGATGGGGAAAAGCTGTATTTTCCGCCGGAACATCTGCTGGAAGTCTGGAAGAAAAACCCGGTGTTTATCAACCGAGCGTATCTGCATACACTTCTTCACTGTATTTTTCTTCATTTATGGACACGCGGCAGCAGAGAAAAGGTGTACTGGGATACCGCATGTGATATCGTAGTGGAAAACGTAATCGACAATTTGAATGATCCCGCTTTTAAAAGACCGGTCAGCTGGACCAGGCAGAAAACCGGAGAGCTGCGCAAATCGGAAGGGCTGGTCTCTCCGGCAGCCATTTACAGCTGGCTGATGGAACTGCCGGAAAACGAGTTTGCCGCACTGCGCCGGGAGTACTATACCGATGACCACCGCTACTGGCCGGATGAGCAGCATATGGCGGCAAATCCGTCTGCCGGTGAGGATTGGCGCCGGGAATCATCACGGGTGCAGAGTGAACTGGAAACCCACGGCAGCGAACAGGGAGATTCGGCAGAAGCGGTTGCTGCTCAGATTAAGGCAGGCAAAAGCAGGAGAAGTTACCGGGAATTTCTGCGGCGGTTTTGCGCACTTCGAGAAGAAATCAAAATTGACCCTGACAGCTTCGACCCGGGACTGTATACCTATGGGCTGTCGCTGTATGGTAATCTGCCGCTGATCGAACCGCTCGAAAGCCGGGAAGAGATGCGGATTGAGGATTTTGTCATCGTTATTGATACCAGCTATTCGACCAGCGGTAAGCTGGTACAGGCGTTTTTGCGGGAAACATTTTCGCTGCTGGTCGAAAGTGGGATTTTTCTTGACCGCTGCCGGGTAAGAGTACTGCAATGTGACGATGCCGTTCGGGAAGATACTTTGCTGACAAGTCCTGACCAGATGCAAAGGATGGCAGATAATTTTACCATTATCGGCGGCG
>CALWWT010000006.1 GCA_944385325.1 uncultured Clostridia bacterium
CGATGGCCAGCAGACCCGCCGGAATGGGACGGTCCCGCAAACCGGATACCAGCGCAAGCGCAATCGGAAGGTCACAGGCGGGCTCGTCCAGAAACAACCCGCCGACAACATTGACATAGGCGTCCAGTGCCGAGAAGGTATATCCGGCACGTTTTTCGAGCACCGCCAAAAGCAGGCTCATCCGGTTGTGGTCAAATCCGGTTGCCATCCTTCTCGGAGACGCAAATCCGGATTTTGTTACAAGTGCCTGTACCTCTGCCAAAATCGGACGGCTGCCTTCAAGTACACACACAACGCAGGAACCGGATACGCCTTCCGGGCGTTCAGATAACAGCATGGCGGACGGATTGACCACCTGGGACAGACCTCTGTCCTTCATCTCAAAAACAGCGATCTCGTTGGTTGCACCATACCGGTTTTTAATGGCACGCAGCATCCGATAGGCATGGTTCTGCTCGCCGTCAAACTGAAACACCGCGTCCACCATATGCTCCAGCATTCTGGGACCCGCGAGACTCCCTTCTTTTGTCACATGTCCCACCAAAATAACCGGAATATCATTTTCCTTTGCGACCCCGAGCAGTGCGTTGGTGCATTCCCTTACCTGCGCCACGCTTCCGGCTGACGAACCGACCGCCGGAAGCATCATCGTCTGAATCGAGTCGATGACCACAACCTGCGGGCGCTCTGAAGCAATCGTCGCGATAACAGTATCCAGGTCACCGCTTGAGAGGATAAACAATCCCTTCGCATCTACCTGAAGCCTTCTGGCACGCAGATGAAGCTGACCAGGCGATTCCTCACCCGACACATACAGCACCTTCATCTTTTCACCAAACGCCTGACAGATCTGCAAAAGCAGCGTCGATTTTCCAATTCCCGGGTCGCCGCCCAACAGCACCAGTGATCCTTTCACCAGTCCGCCGCCTAGTACCCTGTCCAGCTCCGACAGACCGGTCGTATACCGGATGGCGTCACCGCCTGAAAGGTCATCCCGTATCGAACTGACCGGCGCCGGACGCGCGACACCGGTTTTCCCGCGCGAAAAGGCGGCTGCCGTTCCACTGAGCGGTGTGACGGCAGAAAAACTGTTCCAAGTCCCGCAGGCCGGGCATTTACCCATCCATTTTGCCGACTCGTGTCCACATTCCTGGCAGATATACAATTCCTTTTGTTTTGCCATTTTTTCCTCCCGTCCGCCTCATCCCATATCAAGCGATGCCGCCAGGACAAAAGCAAACTTTCTTTGATATTCCGGCTGCTGAAGCAGGGCGCATTCTTCCGGATTGGAGATAAACCCGCATTCTACCATGACTACCGGAGCCGGACAGTTGACCAGCAGCCAGACATCACTGGTGGCTTTTTTGAGTTCCCTTGTATTATCCGGCTGAAGATACCGGACTATACCGCTGCGCAGCTGTTCAGCCATCTGTTTTGAAGCAGGGTTTTGTGTTCCGTAAAACATCTGTGCCCCTGAATATTGTGACTGGGTAAACTTATTCTGATGAATCATAATGACCGGAACATTGACATCTTCCGACATCATTTTAAGTCTTGCCTGCAAATCTGCCCGTTTTTTCTCACGGATGGTACTTTCTCCATTGTCCAGACCGGTATCTTCTGTCCGCGTCAGGACAGGAATATATCCCATTACCGCCAAAAAATCTCCCGCGGGCAATGAAAAGGAGAGATTCAGATCCTTTTCTATCACGCCGCCGATCCCAATCGCACCTCCGTCAAATCCGCCATGACCGGCGTCAACGATCAACTTCTGTCGAATATCGCCGGTATACAGCGCGCGCCCGGCTGCCAAAAGTGCTTCTTCACCGCCAGCCTGCCGCAGTAAAGACGCGCCAAAAATAAGTCCGGTCACCAGCAGCAGTATCAGCGATACTGCTGCCAGTGACCGCAGCTGTCGTTTTTTTCCGGACATTGTCCCGATTTTGCTCATACTGACCGCCTCCCACAAAAAAGGTATGCAGCCAGCTCCGTCAAAATCCCAGCAAATAATAAACATTTGCAAAACAGGAAAAATCCGTTATTTTTTACCGCCCTTTTTGGCGTTTTTATTCTCATAAACCAGCCGGTTGCTGATGGAGATACGCCGTCTGCCAAGCTCGTAGCCAACCCATACAAATACGATGTACAAAAGCGGCAGCAAAATCATCAGAATCAGTTTCGGCCAGCTGCATCCGGGTGTAGCAGCCGTTGCCTCGATAACTTCCTCATACTGCGTGCCCTCCATGATCGTCATTTCCGGCATAGCCTCCTGCGGCGCGATACTGTAGGGGTGGATCAGGTTGATCAGCGGCCAGACAGGTGCGTTCATCAGCCTGAACAGCCACAAAAGGTCAAAAAGACCGGTAATCTTGGAAAACAAAAGCAGCACATCTGAAACAAGTCCGGGAGCCAGTGCCAGCAGACCCATTTTCAGCGGCTTAAACTTATCGTATTCCGTTCTGCCGAACTGGATGAGGTTGGCGTCCTTATCACCCATGCCCCAGCTCTGAGCGTACAGTGTACCGCCAACAATCAATAGGCAGATCAGCGCCGTCAGCAGGATTCCCCAGGTTCCCTGCGCCATCAGTCCTCCCAATGAAAAGACTATCACCACGCAGATCACATTACAGATACAAAGCGTTTTGATCAATGAAACCGCGAGTTCCCCCGGGCTGTTATGCAGCTGGACGCCGGTTGCCGGCTGCTGCTCTTTTTTATGAAACAATGCCATCTTGCTACCCCTTTCAAATCAATGACTCAGACATTTTTGCGGATGATGCTTCCTTTTGCCGGAACTTCCGGCAAAAGAGATACCGGGAACGAAAAGGTCATTGCCGCATGTCTGGTATCCTCAATTGGGCTGCCGTCTCCATCGGTCATTTCTCCTGCGACAAAGCTCACCGGTTTTTTACCCGGCTGAAGCAGCTCAAGGGTATCGCCCTGGACAAATTTATTTTTCTGTGTACAGACGACCCGTCCATTTTCCACCCGCTCAACCAGTGCTACTATATCACAGATCCGGATATATCCGGCGCCTTCATACCGCTGTCCCTGTTCCGGACGTCCAAAGTAAAATCCGGTCGAATAATCGCGGTGAGAGACCTTTCTCACCTCATCCATCAGCCATCCAGGAAGCGTCCAGTTTTCCGGATCCTGCAAATATCCGTCTACTGCCATCCGGTAAGCATTGGTGACAACACCGACATAGTAGGAAGATTTTGCACGCCCTTCGATTTTGAGGGACGAAACACCCGCTTCCACCAGTTCCTTGATATATTCCAGCATACACATATCCTTTGCGTTCAGGATATATGTCCCGCTCTCATCCTCAAATACCGGGAAATACTGTCCGGGTCTTTTTTCCTCGACCAGTGCGTAGTTCCACCGGCAAGGCTGGGCACACTGTCCACGGTTGGCATCCCGTCCGGTCATATAGTTTGAAATGACACACCGACCGGAAAAAGACATGCACATCGCACCATGGACAAATACTTCCAGTTCCAGTTCCGGCGGCGTCTTCTTTCTGATCTGCCGGATCTCTTCCAGCGAAAGTTCTCTGGCGAGTACCACCCTTTTGGCACCCATCCGGTACAATTCCGATGCCGCCAGCCAGTTGACCACGCCGTTCTGGGTCGAAATATGGATATCCACCTGCGGAGCCGCCTTTTTGACCAGTGACAATACCCCCAGATCGGTTACGATAAACGCATCGATTCCGGTTTCCGCTGCCTGCCGGATAAAATCCTCCATCCGGTCGATCTCGTCATTGCGCGGCAGGGTATTGCAGGTCAGATAGACCCGTACATTCTTTTCGTGCGCCATTTTTACCGCCTGGCGCAGGCTGTCCATATCAAAGTTGGCTGATGCCGAACGCATACCATACTCGGTGCTGCCCAGATAGACAGCATCCGCTCCATATAAAAGCGCCATTCGGAGCCGTTCAAAATCGCCTACCGGAGCCAGTACCTCCGGGAAATGTGCTTGTATCACCAGATATTCTCCTTTTATCAGTCGATCTGATCGACATTTTGTTCATGTGCCTGCAAGGTTTCAGCATAGTAAAACTCGCCGGTCCGGGTATTGCTGCAAAAATAATAGTACGCCGTTGATTCAGGCTGAAGTGCCGCCATGATTGCGTCCATACCAGGGTTACAGATTGGACCAGCCGGCAGACCGGTACATTCATAGGTATTGTACAGCGAAGCCTTGCGTTGATTGGAACTGTTACTGCCCGACATCAGAATGACCGAGTTTGCGTAGTCACGGGTAGGGTCGGACTGGAGCATCGGATAATTTTCCGCATCATTAAGACGGTTCCAATAGACCGACGACACCAGTTTCATATTTTCAGGATCACCGCTCGCTTCCGCCTGAATAATGGAGGCAAGGGTTATGGTCTGGTGCTGGGTCAGCCCCATTTCGGTCATCAGCTGCTGCACAGTATCGATCTTATTCTGGAAGTTGCGCATCATCTTGACGATAACATCCGCAGGGGTAGAATTGGTATAAAATTCATAGGTATCCGGGAACAGATACCCTTCCAGAGGATAAAAGATATTGCTGCTTTGGGAGATCTCCGATTCAAAATCGAACCCGTAATCCGACCCGGAACGTACCTCTTCGATAAACTCGTCCGCATCGCATACCCCGTTTTCCTCCAGCAGTTCAGCCACCTCATTGATATCCAGTCCCTCAATAAAGGTGACCTGTACCGTCTGACGGACAGCTTCCTTCTTTTCAATTTCATTGAGCAGCTGCATGTAGTTCATATTGTCATTCAGGGTATGCTCGCCTGCCTCATACGGTCCGACCACATCTTCAAATTTGGCGACATAACTGAAAAGCCAGTCATATTTGATCAGTCCGGCTTCTTTGAGCTTGGCTGCGACATCATCTGTCGTATCATTTTCATCAATCGTAACGGTAATCGCGCGGTTTTCTGTGATAAAGGCAAGTACGTCATTAAACACACGCAAAAACATGACCGACCCAAAAATACACAGTGTGACCGTTATCAGAACATATGCCAGCGAAAAAAGCCGTCCCCTGTGATAGACACGCTTGGGCACCCGTTTAAACGGATTGCGGGGTCTTACCGGCGGCATTGCCTCCTGTTCCGGCAGTTCCTCAGCCGAAGGCTGCTCTTCTTCCGGCTGCCCATCATCCGGCTCAGGTTCAGTTACCTGCACAGCCACCGTTTCTTCTTCCCATCCTGCCGGCGCTTCTTCCGCCAGGATATCATCTGCCAGGTCATAAGCCGTCTGCCCTGCCTGAAAGGCAATGGTGCGGTCTTCTCCGCCTGTTTGTCCAAAAGGCTGTGTATCCCCAACCGGAAGCTGCTGTTCCTGCTGGTCATCCGCAATCGGAAGGTTATTGTTTTTATCCATCAGATCATTCCTTTGCTGTATTGCACGATCATTCAAAATCGCTTGACAAATTTTTCGGTTACCAGAATATTCATCATCCTGTCATACCGTCCATGCGGCAGCAGTGTCCGCAGGCAGGCTGTATAACAAACACCGGCAGTCGTCCCGCAATACCCGGACAAAAACCGGTCGTAATATCCTTTTCCATATCCCAGCCGGTATCCGGAAAGATCAAATCCAAGTCCCGGCAAAACACACAAAGAGTTTACCATTTCTGGTTCGGACACAACGTCCAACAATTCCCGATGCTTACCCGGCACCGGTTCCAATACACCGAAGGAACCCGGTTCCAGCTCGTCCAGCCCGCCGATCAGAAAAAATTTCATATCCACCTTTCCCGGCACACACCACGGAACTGCCACCTTTTTTCCATCCCGCAGCGCCTGTTCGATCAACAAACGGGTATCTACCTCGATGGCTGTGGAAACATAACTCAGCACCAGCGGTGCCTTATGATATTCAGGCAATGCAAGCAGTCGCTGCAAGATCTGCCGGTCACGTCTCTGCTGGTCATCCGCAGCAAATCCGCGCCGAACCGATTTGAACTCGCTTCTCAGTTTTTTCTTAACCTCCCGGATATCCGTATACCGCATAGTCTGTTTCCTCTCTCTTTCTAACGATCTATATCTGCTCTTCCCGACCTCTCAGCTTTCAATCCAGCATCATGGACATATAATTATGGCGTTTGGGGAATTGGCTGCCGTCCAGCATACGGCCACATCCATACAGCTTATACCCACCGCCGTAATCCTGCCGCTCAGGCGTCATGACCACTGCTTTTTTTGTTCCGGTATGCTGCATCAAGATCTGTGCAGTCATAAACGGGTCACCGTCTGTTTCCATCAGTATCAAGGCATTTTGTTTGCCGATCAAACGGTAAGCAGCGTACCGGTCCACACCATTTTCCACAAACCCACAGATTCTTCCGCCTGTCAGCAGAAATTCGTCATAAACATAGCGTAATTCCAATGCCGGATGAACAACTACATTCCGCTCACTGCGCAGCTTTTCATAAAAATATGACCGCAGCTGACAAAAATTTCCAAACGGCAGCGGCAGAATCTGCGGCATCGGAGCATCGCGGTACACGGGTATAAACTGCATCCACCGCCCAAATACCGGCAGATATCCCAATCTTTCACAGCAGGACATCATATCCGGATTGCCCCCGAGAATACAGGTAAAAGATTCTCCATATCGCCGCAGCTGGGTTGCCATATACCCATCCAGCATCCTGAAATACCCCTGATGCCGGAAATCCGGATGGGTCATCGCCGCATAGATATATCTGCCGCTGTACTCGCCCTGACGGGTCATCATCCGCACCCGCATGGCAGTCTGCATTGCCACCGGCTGCCCGTTGACCCGCAAAAGGAAAACTTCATCCGGCTCAAAACGCCGCTGAAAATAAAATTGCAGATAACTGTCCGACTCCGAAGGAATGACCGCCTTCCAGAGCCTTTTCAGCTGCGGGATATCAGCATACTGTGCAGTACCTGTGGTAATTTCCAGCATCTTCAAAAGCCCCCTTCTTTTGCAGTACCGGTTACAAACCTTCTCCGGCAATCAGCTGCAAAATCAGTCCGGTAATCTCTTCAACCGGTCTGGGCGCATTGCCATCATCACAGCGGACGATTTTCCAGCCCCAGTATTGTCCGGCAAATTCCGCTGTTTTCCTGCAATGCTGCAAATATGCCATATTTTTTTCGTGGATATCTCTTTTGCTCTCATCCCCGGCATACCGCTGACTCAGCAGCCGGTCGGCAACTGCCCGGTCCATGTCAAGAAAAATGACCATATCCGGCGCCGGCAGACCCAGTTTATGATATTCGAAATCCTCAATCCAGCGAAGATACTCTTCCCACTGGTTTTTTGGCAGTTTTCCCATCTGGTGGATCGCATTGGAAGTCGCATAGCGTGTTGCCAGAATCAGCACGCCGTCCTGATAGTCCTTCTCCCAGAACCGCTTATAGGACGCATACCGGTCGACCGCGTAAAAACTGCCGGCTGCATAGGCATTGACATCTCCCGGGTTTTCCGAAAATACACCGGACAGGTACATCTTAACCAATGCCGACGAAGGCTCATTATAATCCGGAAAAGAAATCTGCCGCACCTTGATTCCCTGTTCAGCCAGCGCTTTGGCGACAAGGTCTGTCTGGGTCGACTTTCCGCTTCCGTCCAGTCCGTCAATTACGATCAGTTTCCCCATTATCCATCCTCCCTGGGCAGAATCAGGTCTGCCGCATAGGGCAGCGACTCAATCCAGTCGCAGAGAGTATGCCACTCTGCCAGCTTATGATGCCGTCTGGCCTGGTAAATATTGCGCAGCGTTTCATAATTGAGGGTACAGGTACGCATCTGGTTATAAGACGAAGGCAGCAGCTGGATCATATCATACCAATACTGCTTGTCCTTTTTCTCCATATATCTGAGCCGCAGCTTTTCCAAGAATTCCACCAGCCGCTGCATCTCTTCCAGTGTTTCGGCATCCATATGATCTGTGCTGAAATCCTCAAGTGCAAACGGACGGGAATGGATTTTATGCATGGTCGAAGTGGAGTTTGCAACGGTCGCTACTTTATAGGTATCGTACTCTTTCCACCAGTAAAGAGGCGCCGTAATATCCACCGAGACAAAAATCTGCCGGATAAACTTGCGGTGGTCGCTTCCTGCCGCGCAAAGCCGTCTGGCGAGGTCGAGGTCATTTTCGCCAAAATGGAAAATGCCTTTATCATCGGTATAGCTGTCCATCCTTGCCCAGCTGTTCAGCGGGTTGCGTGCACCGCGCATTGCATTTTCCATATTCATAACAGCGGTATTTTCTGTTCTGAGCATCCTGTAAGTCTCCTTAAATTCGCGTAATAGCAGACAGGCTTGCCCTGCATTCAGGCTCCGGCAGGCCTATGCATATATAAAAGTATTATACCACAACCTCCACCATAATAAAAGTAATTTTTGTTAAGTCGATTCTCCAGTCAAACAAAAAAGCTCCGCTCTCCATACTGCCGCGCAGATTGCACGCCTGATGGAAAGCAGAGCCGTTGTTGCTTATATCAGATTATCGGGACAACCTGGCCGGATTCCTGGTATCAGTGGCAGCCGCCGCCGCAGGAAGCGCAGGAGCCAGTGCAGCTGCACTCAACATCACAGCTGTCAACGTCATCGCCGTTGATGGCAGCCTGCATAATGGTGTTGATCTTCTGCATGATTGCTTCAACATCCTGTTTAGCGATGTTGTAGTTCATCATGTGCTCGTTGCCCATGATATCGGTGTAAGCTTTCTGAAGCTGTTCATTCAGTTCAGCAATCTTCTTGTCGTCCTTTTCAGCCTTGGCATTTTCCTCAGTGAGGTTCATGCGGACGAGATTGAAATCGCCAATCAGTTCCTGAAGTTTTGCATCGCCGTCACAAGCTTTTTCAGCCTCTTTCATGGCAATATATTCAGGGCTGTTCTGAATTGCCTTGCC
>CALWWT010000007.1 GCA_944385325.1 uncultured Clostridia bacterium
TGACTGCGTAATCGGTAGTTTATAGCTCGCTCGGTTATGAAAAAAGCCCGCATCGAGCGGACTTTTCCCATAGGAAGACCCCTTAATAGGGTCTTCCCACGGGGAAACTGTCCACCGGACAGTTTCCCCTCCCTGTCCTGATTCTGTTTTGCGATAACAGATTTCGCTCCATTGCGATGGAGCGACCAGGGCGCCGCCCTGGACCCGCGATTTTTTGAAAAAAATCGAGTAAAACTTTTTTGTCATGAACCTGCCCACATTGTGCGTAACTTTGGCACGCAACCTGCGGATTGCTGCTCTGCGCTCGCATGAATCAACGGGTAGTGTGTGCACAGGATTTGCGAAGAAACAAACTTGCACTATCTACCCGGCGCGTTCGCTCAAGTTGTTATTATCACGACCGAGCGGATTGCGAAGCAGAAGCGACCGACGCGAACAGGGCAGCGGAAGCATTCCGCCGCTCGCGTGAACAGATGGTAAGTGTGTGCAGAGGATATGTGAATAGGAAAAAATAATATGAATTTTAAGTCAGAAGAAAACGTCTTTCGCCTTTTTGTACGGATGTCGGGCGGAAAAGTCAGAGTTTCCCGCCGTGGCTGGGTTCGGGATGGTGACCGCGACTGCGAGACACTTTCAGAGGTTGGTGAATGGGATGGCTGGCTGTCCGGTTCATCGTCTGTTCCGGATGGCGTTCCCGTCCGTCTCGATGAGAATGAGAAGACCTTGCTGCTGCCGGTCGATGCGGATATCCGCGCCGGTGATTACGCGGTCTATTCACAGTCTGGTCAGCCGGATAGTCAGCCGTTTTATATCACCGGCGCGCCTGTCCGGTTCCCGACCCATATCGAGGTGAAAGTCAGAAAAAAAGCAATCGTTTGACATTAGTATACAGATCAATTCGAATTGGAGGTGAGACAGTTTGACCGATTTTCAACAGGCGGTCGTGACCCTGCTGCGTCAGCAGTACCCGGATGCACTGATCCTGACCGAGGAAGCGGAGGGCGGATTTGTCCGCCCCGGATTTATCGTGCTGGTCGGTGAGGCTTCCCTGAAAAAGGAGATGGGCAGGCGCTGGCGGCGGCAGGAATGCCTGATTGTATGGTATTATCCGCCGGACGGCAAAGAGCCGCAGGATCTGGAACAGTCTCTCCAGCTGCTGCTGCCTGCCGCTGCCCGCGGCGTGACCTCGGAAACCGAAAGGGAACAGGGACGGCTGAAAGTAACCCTTAACCTGTCTCAGATTTTGTTTATGGACGAGGAGGAAGCGGCGCTGATGAAAAAACTGCTGCTGGAAATGGGGGCTTCAAAATGAAAATGCCGACCTATGAGGAACTTCGGGAAAGATGCCTTGCCGCTGTCCCGGATGAGGTGGACAAGCGGGAAGGCAGCCTGATCGATACCGCGATCGCACCGGTATGCGCTGAACTCGCTGCGGCATATGTCAATCTGGAAAATTATTTTAATCTTTTGTTCCCCGATACTTCTGAGGGCGAATACCTTGAAAGAATTGGTACCCTTTATGGTGTATCCCGTGGTGAGGCTTCGCCGGCTTCTCTCCGTGCCGAGTTTACCGGTCAGGATGATCAGCCGTTTGACCCGCCGGTCGGGATGCGGTTTTCGATTGGGGAAATTTATTATGTCCTCACCGACTGCCTAAATGGGCTGGGAACCCTTGTCTGCCAGACCAACGGCGAAATTGGCAACCAGCTGGGGGAAGCGCTGCCGGGTGATTACCTGACGGGATTCGGCAGAGCGGAGGCGGTTGAAATCATTACCCCTGGTGAAGACCGCGAAGATGACGCTTCGATGCGGGAAAGAATTCTGGAACTGTTGGCGTATCCGGCTTTTGGCGGCAATGTCAGCGATTATAAGGAGAAAGTCAGAATGGTTCCCGGTGTCGGCGGTGTCCGTGTCCAGCCGGTCTACCTCGGCGCCGGTACGGTTGGGATCCAGGTGCTGGGCAGCGACCTGATGCCGGCAAGCACGGCTTTGCAGCTGGCTGTTCAGCAGCTGCTGATCCCGGAGTTTGACGGTGATGGGCTTGGAATGGCTCCGATCGGGCATTCGGTGCTGGTCTACGCACCCGATACCGAGGAGTTTGAGATCATTGCCAAACTGACTGCCAATATCGATCTCGAACAGGCGGAACAAAACGCCAAAGAAGCGGTCAATAACTATTTCCTCAGCCTGCGCAAGAGTTGGGAGGACGACGACCCGGTCATCCGCTTCAGCGGCGTGATGTCTGCGATTGCACAGGCAGACGGGATTCTGGACGTTGAAAGCCTGACGATCAACGGCGGTACGGAAAATATTGTCTGTGAAGGCATTCCGATTGCCGGTTCCATCAAGTTCGCGGTGTATGAGTCTTAAGGAGGGGTTGTGTGAAATATCTGGATTATCTGCCGGACGCGTTTGCACAAACTTCTGAATATACCGCGCTTGGCAATGCGGTCGATCCGCCGCTCTCGGAATGGGAAGCGGAGGTTGCCGCCCTTCCGCAGGAATATTTCCCGACGACCGCTGAGACCCGGCTGGACCGTTGGGAAAGGGTGCTGGGACTCACCAGCACCGGCAGCCTTGACCAGAGAAGGTTTGCGGTAATCTCCCGGCTTGCCGGCGTCAGACCGTATACCATCGCGCAGCTGCGCCGCCAGCTGACGGCAGCAATGGGCAAGGGTCAGTTCACGGCGGAGGTGTTCCCGGACGAGTTTTTGCTGCGGGTCGAGGTCGCGCCCGAATCGGCTGACCTGCTGGATGCGATGGGCAAGGAACTGCGCAGGATGATCCCGGCAAATATCGAGCTTGAAATGGCGGTCTGGACCGAACAGACTTCCGGCGTTTGGGCTGGCGCGGTGTTAGCCGTCAGTGACCGAATCGAACTGACCGCATCCGGCGGACTGTCTGCCGGTGAGAATATCAACAACTGATTTGCAGAAAGGATGACTTTGGATGGCAGGAGGAACTTTTGTAACCAGAAATAAGGTGCGCGCCGGTGCGTACATCAACTTTGTATCCGAATATTCGCCGCTTGGTACGGTATCCGACAGAGGTACTGTGCTGCTGCCGATGGCGGTTCCGTTCGGACCGGTCGGTCAGCCGATTGAAATCACCGGAGATACCGATGTAAGGAAAATTTTCGGGCTTTCCAGCCTTTCGCCTGAGCTGCTGCTTCTGCGTGAAGCGGCAAAGCGCGCGAACAAGGTGATTGTATGGCGGCTGGCAGGCGGCGAGGCAGCGACCCGGACAGATGAGAATATCACCGTCACGGCGCGTTTCCCCGGTACGGTCGGCAATACCATCGCCGTCAAGATCCTTGCACCTGAATCCGGGCTGGAATCGACGGTGCAGACCTTTATCGACGGACGGATGGTCGATGAACAGCAGGCAGCGACGATCGAACAGCTGGACGATAACGACTGGGTCGTTTTCTCGGGCACCGGTGAACTGATGCCTCACGCGGGGATTGTCCTGTCGGGCGGTACCGATCTGGAGGTGGAACAGCAGGACTGGGAGGATTTCTTTGCCGCTGCCGAGCGTCTGACCTATCATACGATGGCGCTGCCGACCGATGACGTCGCGATCAAGGAACTGACGGTTTCCTTTGTCAAGCGGATGCGTGAGGACGAAGGCGTCAAGGTGCAGGTCGTTGTCGCCAATATGGAGCCGGATTATGAAGGCGTCATCTCGGTTGCAAACGGCGTTGTCCTGAGCGACGGCACCACCCTGACGCCTGAACAGGCGACGGCTTATGTCGCAGGCATGACCGCAGGCGCTGCCGTCAACAAAAGCTGCACCTATGATACCTATGACGGCGCGGTGGCAGTCAGCGAGGTTTTCCTGGCAAGCGAGATCATTGCCAAATTAAACGCCGGTCAGTTTATTTTTATCCAGCGCGGCAGCAAGGTCGTTGTCGAACAGGATATCAATACCTTTATCGGTTTTACGACCGAAAAGGGCGACGCCTTCCGCAAAAACCGCACGCTGCGGGTAATGGACTCGATCGGCACCGATGTCCGCCGTATTTTTGAGGACTACTACCTTGGCAAGTGTGCCAACGACGAGGATGGACGCGCGCTTTTCCGTGAGGAGCTGTTTGCTTACCTGACCACCCTTTACGAGATCCGCGCAGTCGAGCGTCCGGTACTGGAAGACATTTCCGTCCAGAGAGGTGAAACTGCCGACAGTGTGATTGTTGACCTTGCGGTGCAGCCGGTCGACGCGATGGAAAAACTCTACATGACCGTCACGGTAGAGTGAAGTTTTCTGCTGACGCAGAAAGTTAAGTAGCTGCGCAGTGAAGAGTTTTGCTGACGCAAAACGTGAAGTTGCTGCGCAGTTATGTGAACCGACAGTCTACCCGGTGATTTGACCGACGAGCAGAGCGTCGGGGTTGGATTTCGCACAATGTGGGTACGGTAATGACAAAAAAGTTTTACTCGATTTTTTTCAAAAAATCGCGGGAGTCCAGAGGGCTGGTCCTCTGGTCGCTCCATCGCAATGGAGCGAAATCTGTTATCGCAAAATA
>CALWWT010000008.1 GCA_944385325.1 uncultured Clostridia bacterium
GAAGTTCAGCAGTGCGAACACGCCAAGTTCGGCGATAAATCCGACCGCCATCAAAATATTGGCAGCGAGCGCCAGCCTTGCGTCATCGGCATCCTTATTGCGCAGCCGGTCGGCAGCGAGCGTCAGCACCCAGCAGAGCAAACCGCCCAGCAGGTTCTGACCCCAGTATCTCACCAGCAGCCAGCCATCCGGCTGGACCCAGCCGATGCCGTTATCCAGCGCGACCGAGCACCCGAGATAGACGACCGGCAGCATGATCAGCGGGATACCTGCCATCGACAGCCGGTAAAAGAGTTTTTTCCATTTGACCGCCGACATTTTCCCGGCGGCTTTTTGAGGGTTCTGAGCGGGAGAGACAGTTTCCTGTTTCATCAGACAGCCGCCTCCTTTTCGATATCATAGCCGCGCCTTTGCATTTCAGCTTCGTCCTGGGAGAGCGCACGCCTTCCGGCAGACTCGTCGATCACACAGGGCAGCACGTCAAATCCTTCATAATCCAGTTCCTCCGGGATCGGTCCGAGGATAAAGAACCGGACATGGACGCCGCTTTTCTGTCTGCCTGCCGCGAATTGCAGCATGGCTTCCGACAGATAGCAGCTGACAATGACGATATCAGTTGATGTGATGCCGGCGGACATCCCGGCAAGGAAGTTTCCGAAATCCTCGGTCGAATGGAGCTGCAATCTTGCCAGCAGCTCCAAAAGCCCCAGCTCGTACTCGCTGCCCCAGTATTCACCGGTCGCGACGGGTGTTTTTCTGTCCGCACCGTTCATCGAGAGCGGCGCGTTTGCGACAAACCTTGTCGGCATCCCATCCAGCGCGGTTTTGAATAACCCGGCGCATACCCGGATGGCGTTTTCCATCCGGTCGGTATCGACGACCTCCATATGTTCCGACGCACGCGACTGCATGTTCAGGATGATGGTCACACTCTGCCGGGAGGTATAGTCGTTGTTATAGACCATCAGCTGCTGCATGACGGCGGTAGCCGGCCAATGGATGCGGCTCATCGGCTCGTGACCGGTATACTGCCGGACGCCGCTGATGTAAAAGGGATCGTCCAGCAGCTGCCGCCTGACCATGATATCACCGTTCATATACCGCGGACGGACGCTGATCTCACTGCCTTCGATCGCACGCGGCAGAACCAGCACCCGTGCGGAAGCGTCGCCGGACATCGAGAGGTTGGAGTACCCGAGCAGGTCGGTGGTGATCAGCACCACCTGTTCGATCGAGAATTCGCCGCGTTTAAGCGCCTTGACCTTCCAGCGCCTTGTCACCTTTGAATAGCCCCTGACCGAAAAGAAGCTGGGGACAAATCTCGTTTCACCCGTCACGCCCGACTGTGCGCCCGCAAACGACAGCCAGCGGGAGGTGGTGATTTCCGCCTTGAGCCAGGGGAGCGGAAGCCATTTTTTGTTGACGATTTCTTCGATCAGTTCAATTTCGTCACCTTCATAACATTCATTGCAGCTCAAGGTACAGCTGTAACGGATGTTTTTAAAGGCGTATTTTTTATACAGCTGGTTCTGGAGCAGGAACAGTCCCACGAGCACAGCTGCGATCGCTGCAAATTCCATAATCTCACGATCCCCTTATTCGGTCGGGACCGGCAGCTGACCGAGGATGACCGACAGCACCTCGCCGGGAGCAGCTGCCGACTGGGAAGCGGAGAAGCCCTTGCAGATCATTCGGTGGCAGATCACATCGTGTGCGACCGCCTTTACATCGTCCGGCAGGACATAGTCGCGTCCGTTGACCGCCGCCATCGCCTGGGAAGCGCGCATCAGCGCGATGCTTCCGCGCGGAGAAAGACCCAGCCGTACACGGTCAGAACGTCTGGTTGCGTCGGCGATCGCGACGATATACCCGCGGACAGCCTCGCTGACCTTTACTTTTTTGACAGCCTCCTGTGCGGCGAGGATGTCTTCACCCGTCGCGACCGGCGTGACCGCATCGACCGGATGGGTGACCGCAACGCCTGAGAGCATCCGGCTTTCCGCTGCCGCGTCCGGGTATCCCATTGACAGCCGCATGAAGAAACGGTCGAGCTGTGCTTCGGGGAGCGGGAAGGTGCCCTGGATTTCGACGGGATTCTGGGTCGCGATGACCAGGAACGGTTTGTCGAGGGCATAGGTTTTGCCGTCGACCGAGACCTGACCTTCTTCCATACATTCCAGCAGCGCCGACTGGGTACGGGGGGTAGCACGGTTGATCTCGTCGCCGAGCAGGATATTGGTGAAGATACTGCCGGGCTTAAAGGTAAATTCGCCTGCCTGCTGGTTATAGTAGTTAATACCGGTCAGTTCGCTGGGCAGCAGGTCGGGCGTAAACTGGACACGGGCAAAATCGCAGGAAAGCGAGCGTGCAAAGGCTTTTGCCATCGTCGTTTTGCCGGTACCGGGGATATCTTCCAGCAGGATATGACCGCCGCAGAAAAGGCAGAGGGTAACCTTGTCAATAACGTCATCCTTCCCGATGATTACTTTTGATACATTTTCGCGCAGCCGGGAGGCAAGAGCGGCGACTTGTTTGATTTCCATTAGACAGACCAATCCTTTCAACATAGCGATCAGGCTAAATAGCCTGCGAAACAACTTGAGATAAGTATACATCTTTTTATCAAATTTGTCTATAATTTTGCAGAAAAGTTACAGTTCGTGTATAACAAAAAACAACCCTGTCCGCAGATGGGACAGGGAGAGCTTGTCGAAAAACGTTTTTGGGATTGGCAAATCGACTGCTCAAGATTGGACAAACCCTTGTTTAGAGGACAGCAGGTCCAGGGGCGGACGGTTCGCGTTGCAAACAGGCTTTCTGGGAAAGCCTGCCCTGGGCGCGCTCCGCGCGCAACCTCTCACTAAAACGTAGCCATTGCCCATGCGAAGCATGGCAATGGCGGAAAAAGAGAACGAGCGATTGGACTTTATCGACAGCCTGAACCCTGTCCGCAGATGGGACAGGGAATTTGTAAACGATTATGATTGATGATTTTTTGTAATTGCGGCGCTTGCCATGTCGAACAGGTCAGCGATCAGCGTCATCAACAGCAGCAGGAAGAACAGATTGCCGAAGTAAAACCGCATAAAAACAGGCGTAAAGGAGAGGACAGCCACAACAGCCGAAATCACCAGTGAAACGGCGCTTGCAATCAATACTGGCTTGACCGGCATTGAAACACTCATTCTTGAGCGCAAAAGCAGCAGCAAAAAGCTCAGTCCGACCCAGAATGCGAGGAAGGCATATAATTCCGTGAGCCCTGAATAGGTCTGCTGGGTGACAGCGTACATATTGTCGGCAATTATCACGCCGGCAAAAATCCATATTATTGATAGGATGTATACGCCTAAACGAATTACAATATGTTTCACACAAAATCCCTCCATTTTCCCGATCAGCCGGGTAGCTATTTTTCTGCATTATAACACATTTTTCAGTATAGAACAATACTTTTTGTCGGACGCAATAAATAAACAAAATATTTTCCCGGAAAACTGTCAGTTCTATATTCTGATACAAACTATGATCGGGTAAAATTCTGTATTAGAGTGTCGAAAAAGTATTTTGGAGAATTTATAGATCGCTAAAATTCATCCAAAGTTTACCATAAGACGGAAAGCAGGTCCAGGGGCGGACGGTTCGCGTTGCAAACAGGCTTTCTGGGAAAGCCTGCCCTGGGCGCGCCTTGGCGCGCAACCGCATTAAAAAACGTAGCCATTGCCCATGCGAAGCATGGCAATGGCGGACAAAGAGAACGAGCGATTGATTTTATCGACAGCCTGTTCTGTATAAATCTATTGAAAAAATAGGTGGAAATGATTCGGACGGAGATGAAAAACAAAAATATGATAAAATACACGACTGTTAAAAATATGTAAACAATGGTATGAAAATGCAGCTTTTTACCCCCAAAAAGTGTTATTATATTGAAACTGAGCAAAATCATGTTCAGTGCTGCCCGCTTCGGGCAGTTTTACAAACGCAAGGGAAAGGGGAAATCACCCATGAACAACAAGAAGTTGAAACGCCTGATGATTACGATGGCAGCCTGCCTGACCGCGCTTACCATGCTGGTATCCTGCGGAGGGGACACGTCCAGCAGTTCTTCCGAGAGTTCGACGCCCAGCAGCGTCAATTCGGAAGGGGTCACGGTCGACGGGGAAACCGGCGAGGTAAGCGTACCTTCCGAGCTGGAGGACGTACCGACCGAGGAAGCGCCGTGGGTTGAACAGGAAGAGATCAGCGCGCCGACCGGTGAGGAAGCGTGCAGCGTGCATACGGTAAGCTACCATTCGATTCCGCTGCATTTCATTATGGAAGTCGGTTCGGAGTCGTACAACGCCTGGGCAGATGGGCTTGCATCGGAAGAGGACGAGAACATCGCGGCGTTTGTCCAGAACTTTTCGATCAGCCGTGAGGATTTCGAGTCGGTCGTAGATAGCCGGCTGACAGAAGAAACGCTTGCCGATGCCGGTATGACCGAAGAGGAATACCGTGCGGCATATGGCTACACGACCGAGCAGATCGACGCGATCTATTCGGGCGACCAGGCGGCGATTGATACTGCATTTGCAGCCGGATAATTGAAAATGAAGCTGAATGGCTGTGGCGGCAAAAGTTGGGGTGCTGCCACAGCCGTTTTTGCTGAAAAAATACCATCACCCCTTGACAAATCGGAAAAGGGGATGTATAATAATGACACTACGCAGATGTAGTTCAATGGCAGAACGCCAGCTTCCCAAGCTGGACACGCGGGTTCGATTCCCGTCATCTGCTCCAAACGATAATAATGGGCACTGTTTGATGAAGCAGTGCCCATTATTCAAAATATACTTGGGAGAGATCGGTATGCCAGACTATAAAGCTATGTATTATCACTTGGCAGGGCGGATGGCGACTGCAATTGATGCGCTGGAAGCGACCACCAATGCGTTGGTTGAGATTACTGAAAAGCTGAAGCTGGCGCAGCAGACCACGGAGGAAATGTTTATTTCCAGTCCTGACGGCGATAAGGATTCTTTGGACAACGTTTCAGAGTAAGAACCGCAATCCGCAAATTCCCAAAACAGCAATCTGTAGTGTGAGATATCACACGTCAAAAGACCTGCGCAGCAGTATGCGCAGATGCGGCGGGTATCTATTTTGCAGCAGTCAGACAAGATAAAGGCACTGGTTATGTACTGGTGCCTTTTGTGTTGCAAACTATGATATGTATACAGAATATTAGAGCATGGTGAAAATATGAGTCTGAAAAACAAGATACAAAACCTGAAAATGCATCCGCTGATGCAAGTCCTTGCGGATAACGGCGGCAATCCGCGGACACTGGTCTTAATCGAGCCGCTGTGGGGAATCCCATATAACCTGATTGCGCCGTTTGCAACATTATATATGTACACGCAGGGCATCACCGACGTACAGATCGGGCTGATTCTGTCGATTGCGATGGTATTTCAGGTAATGTTCTCCTTTTTTGGTGGCATATTGTCGGATAAACTGGGACGCAAATATACAACCATGATGGGCGACTTTTTCGGCTGGTCGATGGCATGTCTGGTATGGGCGATTTCGAGCAACTTCTGGCTGTTTCTGATTGCGGCGCTGTTCAACTGCTTTGAGCAGATTAACCAGACGGCGTGGTACTGCCTGCTGATTGAGGACGCACACCCGAAAGATCTGGTTGGAATATATACCTGGGTCAATATCGGCGGACTGGTAGCGGTATTTTTTGCGCCGCTGTCGGGATTGTTTGTCAGTTCGTTTTCGATGGTACCGGTGGTACGGGTACTGTACTTTATTTTCTCGCTGACGATGCTGACCAAATGCCTGATTACTTTCCGGTTCTGCCATGAGACAAAGCAGGGGAAAATCCGCCGGGCTGAAACAAAAAACGTTTCGGTTTTCCATATGCTGGGCGAATACCGCCAGCTGATTCCGCGGCTGCTGAGAGATAAAAGCGTCCTCAAAGCGGTAGCTGTCTCGGTTATTCTGTATGTCACCAATATGGTGAGCAGCAACTTTTTCGGTTTGTACGCAACCCAGCGGCTGGGGCTTTCAGAGAACTTTCTGGCACTGTTTCCGATACTCAATGCAACCGTTATGCTGATTTTTATGGTAGGAATCCAGCACCGGATGAATGCCGACAAATTCCGGGTTCCATTGTGGGCAGGACTGGCGCTGTACTGTATTGCGGCATTGGTGCTGATTTTTGCACCGGCAGACAATCTGGTATTTGTACTGGTGTATGTGTTTGTTGCGGCACTGGCTGCCGCGCTGGTCAATCCGCGTAAAGACGCACTTTTGCAGCTGAATATCGAGCCAGAGGAACGTGCGAGGCTGAA
Organism: uncultured Clostridia bacterium; assembly: GCA_944385325.1. GTDB lineage: Bacteria > Bacillota > Clostridia > Oscillospirales > Ruminococcaceae > Faecivivens. The sequence continues at coordinate 6,342 of CALWWT010000008.1, forward strand.
TGCGCTGATTATGGCGTCGACGATTGCACTTTCCTCACCGTTCGGGTATCTGGCAGGCTGGCTTTCCAGCATTGACAGACGGCTGCCGTTTGTATTTACGCTTTTGCTGTTTATCACAGCGATGGTAATTATCGGCCGTATTCAGGAACCGAAAGTCGGGGAGACAAACGACTGACGGTTGCGTTTTCAGGGCACATATGGTAAGATAAAAGAAAATAAGATAAAGGGGTATAGCGATGCAAAAGGTAGTCTACATCAGCAACAGCCGCGATTTTACCGAAGAAAACGACATCAATGACAATCAGTACCTTGTCCGGCTCAACAAACTGCTGGAAGACGGCTGGACGATTTCCCAGATGAATACCCAGACGGTAGATGTTGACCCGAAGCTGGAAAATTTCCTGCACAAAGAAACGCTGGTATCCTTTGTCATTCTCGAAAAGCCGGATAAAAAGTAACCGCAAAATCCTTTGTATGGAGCGGGGAAATAACTTTGGGTTGCTGAGCACTATGAGCGTGAACGAGTCCCGGCATCAAGGCAGCGGAAGCATTCCGCAAACCGCACACCTGTATAAATGTCAGGCGTGCGGTTTGTTGTTTATTCATTCGCCACCGTATCCAGTATTGCTTCCCGGAAATCGGCAAGTTCCATTTCACCGTACCCGCTGTTTTCTTCTATCGGCTCAACCTCCGGGAACCATTTTGTGCGTACCCGAACCATTCCATCCACGACCTCATAAATGCCATAAGGACTGGTCAACCCTTGCTGCGAGAAGAAAAAGATCATCTCGGTGCCCAGTTCAACCTCCGGGTCATCGCTCAGATAAATATCCGTTTCTGTTTCTCCGCCTTCCCACATCCAGGTATACCTGCTTTCGCCGGTATCGCCCTTGTAAAACTCGATGACGTCAATCGTATGGGGCGTGTAAGCAAAGTTTGACAGAACAGGATCTTCATATACGCCCGGGGGCACAGTTTCTCCTTTCTCACGGACGATCCCATGAACAATGACAGGATAAATGGCACAAAGCTGGTCAAGGCTGTCAATGCTGATATATGTAATGAGTCTTTGGTGGGTAATTTTTTGGGCAGCTTCGCTTTCTGACGATACGACAGTTTCTGATGATTCAGCGTTTTCTGATGATGCAGCGTTTTCAGTAGATTGAGCAGACGAACATCCGGATAAAAGCAGCATAATCCCAGCGCAAGCAGCCATCAGCTTTCGTTTCATCATAGTTTTGCCACCTTTCAGTATCATTAGTCCATATAATTATAAATATATCTACAAGAGGCAATATCATAATCTTGTAAAGTGTGCCGGATTGTCAACGGATTACTGTTAGGATTCATAACATTCAGATCACATGTTGGTGAGAAGCATGTTGAATTATCGCCATCTTCATGACAATGTGCAATGCCCAAGGCATGTCCAAGTTCATGCTGAACAATTGTTTGAATATCAAAGCTGCTTGCTGAACCACCAACAGAATAATTATATGCGTAATTTAATTGAACGCGTGCACCAAGAATAGTTGTGCCCAGAATATCCATATCACAATAACCAGCATTTCTAGCAGAAAGATAGGCATATTCTACAGCGCAATCCAGGCTGGAGTCATTGGAAAGCTCCATTGTAACCATGTTTTCTCCGTAAATATCTTTGACCGCATTCCATTTGTTCATGGCATTTTGAACAGCATTCCTAAAAGAACCAGTAAAGGAACAATAAAATTCAACAGTTCTTGGAGTATCTTCCCATTTATATCCTAAATTTAGAAGAGGAGAAGGAGTTTCTTCGGAAGCAATCGAATCCAAAGCAGGGAAAGAAAAGGAACAGATGAATTTTTGT
>CALWWT010000009.1 GCA_944385325.1 uncultured Clostridia bacterium
CATCCGGTCGGGAGCTTTGGTCCGGAACCGTTTGCTATCAGCGGAAATACTGTGACCGGACCGGGGGTCTTGGACTGCAAAGGAGGCGTCGTTGCCGCGATCTATGCGATGCGCGCTCTCAAAGCAGCAGGGTATCATGACCGTCAGCTCAAGCTGATCCTGTCGGGCGACGAGGAAGTCGCCCACGCCCTTTCCGGCGGAGAAGGCGGAAAGATCTTTGAACGGGAAACGGCAGGATGCGCAGCGGTCCTCAACTGCGAGACCGGCATCCAGGGCGGCAATGTGACCATCCGCAGAAAGGGCGGAGCCGTATTTGTCATCGAAATTGAAGGCAGGGCGGCTCATGCCGGCAAAGAACCCCAAAAAGGTGTCAGCGCGATCCGCCAGGCAGCAGAAATGATCCTGGCAATTGAACAGAAAACCGACTTTTCCGGAACCACCTATAATTGTGGACATATTGAAGGGGGAAAAGGGGCGAACATCGTTCCCGATTACTGTCGTTTTACCGTCGGCGTGCGGTATTGGACAAACGCGCAGTATGAAGAAGCCGAAGCTTTCCTCCGTGGTCTGTGCGAGCACCCCTCTGTTGCCCATACCCGCTGCCGGATCACGCAGAATGGCTTTTATCCGGCAATGGAACCGGTCGAAAAGACGGATCAGCTGCTGTCCATTTATCAGCAGTGCTGCCGGGAGATGGGTCTTCCTGCGCCGGAAGGAACCTGCCAGGGCGGCTGTTCAGACAGTGCATTTGTAGCACGGGCCGGCATCCCGGTCCTGTGCAGCCTGGGTGTAGCTGGGGAAGGACCGCATACCCTGCAGGAATGGGCGGAGCTCCCATCCCTTATGGTTCAATGTAAAAAAATGATCGCGACGATTCTGGCGCTGCCGGAAGATTTTTGAAAGGCGGGATAAAATGGCACAGCAAACCAAAAACACGACACAAAAGAAAAAATTCCCCAATGCACTGGTGATCGTTTTCTGTATTATGATCCTGGCGGTCATCCTCACCTGGATAGTACCGGCGGGTCAGTACGGAACTTTAGCCGACGGCAGTACTCTCGATCCCAACAGCTACCATCAGGTTGAACAAAGCCCGGTCGGTCTTTGGTGACTGCTGGACGCCGTCTTTCAGGGAATGAGCAACGCGTCCTCCATCATCGTCTTCACCTTCCTGGTCGGCGGCTACTTTAATGTCCTGATCGAGAGCAAGTCGGTCGACGGATTTCTCAGCTTTCTGATGCGAAAGCTGGGCAGCCGCTCGATGCTGGTTATCCCGGTGCTGGTCCTGATCATGAGCCTGCTGGGAGCGACCGGCGTCATGGCAAACCCGGTAGTCGCGGTCATTCCGATCGGGATTTTGCTGGCAAAAAAGCTGAAGATGGACCAGATCGTCGGACTGGCGGTCATGTACCTTGCCGCATACGGCGGCTATGCGACCAGCCCGATCTGTGCAATGACGGTACAGGTCGCCCAGAAGATCGCCAATATTACCCAGCTGTCCGGCTTTGGATTCCGGTGCATCATCTGGCTGGTCTTTTTCATCCCGACTCTGCTGTACATCATGCGTTATGCGCTCCGCGGCCGGAAAGACCCGTCCAAAAGCGTGATGGGGGATGCGGTTTTTGATGGCGATGAAGCTTCCATCAGCGCGCCGCTTACCTGGCGGCATGCGCTTGCCCTGCTGGGTCTGGTCGTGGGGCTGGGCGTTTATACCTTCGGTTCGCTCCGCTACAACTGGGGAATGAGTTATATGGCGACCATCATGCTGGTTGTCGCGCTGTTTGCTGCCTTCATCACCAAAATGGGGGTCAACGGCTTTGTGCAGAGCTTCCTGAAAGGCTCGCAGCAGATGACCTTCTCTGCCACGCTGATGGGGCTTGCGCTCAACAGTATGCCGCATTTTCTCGCGGGACCGGTCATGTTCTGGTTCAATCTGCTGTTCAACTTCTTTGTCAACTCCGGTTCCGGTCAAGCGACCGTTATCATGCCGATCATGGCGCCGCTGGCAGACGTCGTCGGGGTGACCCGGCAGGCAGCGGTAACAGCTTTCCAGCTGGGGGACGGCCTTTCCAATATCATTTTCCCGACCAGTGGAACGATGATGGCCTGTCTGGCGCTGTCCGGTGTGGATTACAAAAAATGGATCAAATGGGTAATGCAGCTCTTCCTTGCATGGGTGGTACTGGGCACCATCACGATTATGGTCGTTGTCGCAAGCGGCGTCGCCTGACTTTTGCTTTGCGGCAAACAAAAAGCGTTCCGGTTTCGCTAAGCCGGAGCGCTTTTTTACTGCTGTTTTACCGTTGGAGTTTGAGACTGATCTCCCCGCTGTTGAGGGCAGTCAGACTGCCATCTTCCCGGCGGACAATCAGTTCACCCTGTTCATTGATATCCTCTGCAACTGCGGAGTAAGTTTCCTTAAAGGAGATAACCTGTACCGTTTCGCCGAGAAAGAAGAGCGCGTCACGGTAGATTTTGAGGAATTCTGTTTTATTTTTGGGGAACTGACCATCAATATAATATTTTTCAAAGTTTTTGATCAGTGCTGCTGCATAGTCTGCCGGATGTACCCGTTTTCCGGTCTCAGTCAGCACCGAACCGGCAATATCACGAATAGACGGGTCAAAGTCCTCGTAATTCTGAAACAGATTGATGCCAATTCCGACAATGATGCTCTGGATCATTCCACTTTCACCTTCAATCGAGGCTTCGGTCAGAATGCCGCAGATTTTGCGGCGGTTCATATAGACGTCATTTGTCCATTTGATCTGCGGGCGGACACCAGTCAGCTGTTCAACGGTATCTACGACAGCTACAGCTGCCAAAAGGGTAATGGTACTGATATCAGCCATTGCGATGGTATGCGGACGCAGCAGGATAGAGAGATAGACGCCTGCTTTTTCCGGAGAATAAAACTTTCTGGAGAGCCGTCCGATGCCATTGGTTTGCTGTGAAGCGACAACTATTGTACCGTCAGTAAGATCAGGGTTACTTTTGGCATAGGTGTTGGTGGAATCAATGACCGGAAAATATCGAATGTCTTGTCCAAGAGTATGGGCTTGCAGGCGTTTGCGGATTTCGTATTCTGATATTACGTCGCTTGCGTTAAGCAGGTACCCTTTGCTGGGCTCCGCTGTGATCTGGTAGCCTTCCTGCTGAAGAGCACTGATCTGTTTCCATACGGCTGTTCGGGAAATAGACAGCCGCTGGGCAATTTCGCCGCCTGATATAAGTCTGCCGCCACTTTGTTCCAACAGCTGGAGAATCTGGTATTTGGTTGTCAACGTAAGCCTCCATCCTTTCGATTACATGCTGTTATTATGATAGCATTCCTGCACGGATTGTCAAGAGCTGCCACAGTAAAAAGCCGCTGCTTTACCGGCAGCGGCTTTTAAGTACATCACATTATTCTATGGGCGGATTATCCTCAAAAGGGATTAGTTCCACCACATCTCGGTCATCTTCGGCTGGAAGATCAGAACTTCTTTCAGGAAGGAGATTGCTTTATCCAGACCTTCCAGAGGAGTCATCAGGCTGTCTTCGTGTTCGATCGACAACGCGCCTTCATAGCCAACTTTACGCAGGGCAGAAACGACTTCTTTCCAGTAAGCGTAGTCATTGCCGTAACCAACGCTGCGGAAAATCCAGCTGCGGTTCATCTCATCCGAGAAATTCTTGGTATCGAGAACGCCGTTGACAGCCGTGTTGTATTTGTCGATCTTGGTATCCTTTGCATGGAAGTGGAAGATAGCGTTTTCTTTGCCCAGAGCGCGGATAGCTGCAACAGGGTCAACACCCTGCCAGATCAGATGGCTGGGGTCAAAGTTGGCGCCAATTTCGGGACCAACAGCAGCGCGAAGTTTGAGCAGGGTTTCAACGTTGTAAACGCAGAAGCCGGGATGCATCTCAAACGCAAATTTGTTGACACCGTATGCACGGGCAAATTCGACTTTCTTCTTCCAGAACGGGATCAGTTTTTCTTCCCACTGCCATTTCAGGATCTCGGGGAAGTCGTTGGGCCAAGCGCAGGTAACCCAGTTCGGATACTTGGATTCTTCGCAGTCACCAGGGCATCCGGAGAAGCAGTTGATGGTGTCAACGCCCAGCTCTTTAGCCAGTTTGATTGCGTTGTCCAGATCATGCTCAAACTGAGCAGCGATCTCTTTGTTGGGATGGATATAGTTGCCGTGGCAGGAGAGTGCACTGATCTCCAGACCGGAAGCAGCCAGAGTATCCTTGAACTGCTGGAGTGCGTTTGCATCATTCAGCAGGATCTCAGGATCACAGATTGCTTTGCCAGGAAAGCCGCCGCAGCCAATTTCAATTGTCTGGACACCTTTGGAGGTAAGAAAATCGCAGACCCATTTCAGATCCTTGTCGCCGAACAGTACAGCCATAACGCCAAGTTTCATAATAAATACATCCTCTCTGATTTATTTATATTACTCCGCAACGGAGCAGGAGCCAAAAGAATGAATAGGGTTAAACCTTTATTTCCCGTCCAGCAGACGGACCGAATCCCTGATCACCAGCTGGTGGGGAAGAAGCAGCTGCACTGGGGGATAATCGGGATTTCTGATATTCGCAAGCAGCAGTTCCATTGCTTTTTGTCCAATCTCAAGCTGAGGCTGGGCAACAGTAGTCAGCGCTGGATTATAGTATTCCGCAATCGAGTTATTATCAAATCCCATAACAGAAATGTCCCGACCAGCCTGAACCCGCTCTTCCAAAAGGGTGTGCATCAATCCAATCGCAGCTGCGTCTGATGCGGAAAATACTGCATCCGGTAATTCATCCAGTTGCAACAGCCGCTTTGCCGCTCTGCGTCCGGCTTTATAAGTCAGCCCCTCGTCCAGCAGTAGTTCAGGATCCATTGTAAGCCCGGCTTCCCGAAGGGCATCCATTGTTCCTTCGTATCGTTCAGAGGAGGAGCCATACAGCTGTCCGGCTGACAGATAGGCAATCCTGCGGTTTCCATTCTGAATCAGAAAACGAACCGCGTCACATGCAGCCGCACGGTTATTGATGGTAACCGATGAAACACCAGTCAGACCTGGGATTGTTTCACTGGCTACTACGGCTGGGCAATCAGCCGCAAGCTGTCCAATCTGTTCACAGTCGAGGGAAGAAAACAGGAAAATAATCCCATCCAGCAATCTCCGACGGACCATCTCAATGTATTCGGTTTCTGCTTCCGGATCATTTTCCGTCGTGACCAGCATGACATGATAGCCTTGCTGCATCGCAACCGATTGTATTCCACGAATAACGCGGGAATAAAACTGATTGGAAATGGTTGGTAATACCACCAGAACCTTCATCGTTTCCAGGCGTCTGAGCGTTCGCCCCAGAAAATTAGGGTGGTAGTTGAGCTTTTCGATCGCGTTTTGCACCGCTGTAACCGTTTCAGAACGTACACGGTCGGTGCCGTTCAGCACGCGGGATACGGTTGCCACAGAAACACCCGCTTCTTTTGCTACATCTTTAATGGTTGCCATATCATCCCGCCTTCTCATGTAATCGGTTACATTATTATGATATTCGTTTTTGCATAAAAAGTCAAGGCTTATCGCAAACTTATTTATACCAAAATTATACCCTGTTTTTTGTAATAATGCACAATAGTGTTCCAAACATAAAAGAATAAATTTGTCCGGATAAATTTGGAAAAACGCACTATCGAAAATACTGGAAATGTGGTATAATAGAGTGGATTGAATTTTTCTTGTCGGGAGGCCATGCCATGCAGCAAAACGAATACCGTCAGTTGGTGGATCGGCTGAATCATTACAGCAGACTATATTATACAATGGATAATCCGGAAATACCGGACGATGAATATGACCGTCAGATGCGTCAGCTAAAAGAAGCAGAAGCGGAACATCCTGAATGGATTACTTCCGATTCTCCGACACAGCGTGTCGGCGATGCAATTTATACGACTTTTGATAAGGTGACCCATTCTGTTCAAATGGGATCTTTGCAGGATGTCTTCAGCGAAGAGGAACTTTGGGCGTTTCATAACCGGTGCCTGCAAATAGACGAGCATCCGTCTTATACGGTCGAGCCCAAAATTGATGGTTTGTCGGTATCACTTGAGTATCGGGATGGATTGTTTGTCCGCGGTTCTACCAGAGGAAATGGTCTTGTCGGTGAAGATGTGACAATGAACCTTGCGACAATTCAGGATATTCCGAAACGTCTCAGCCGTCCGCTGCCGTACCTTGAGGTACGCGGTGAGGTATATATGCCGCTCACCGTCTTCAAGGAACTGGTTACCCGGCAGATTGAAAACGAGGAAGAACCTTTTAAAAATCCGCGTAATGCCGCAGCGGGTGGTTTGCGTCAGAAAGACCCCAGAGTAACCGCTGCAAGACGGCTGTCCATCTTCGTCTTTAATATTCAGCAGATTGAAGGTGAGACAATTTCGACCCATTCGGAAGGATTGGAGCTTCTCCGGTCGCTTGGGTTCAAAGTTATTCCGGAATTTCCGGTTTATACGGATTTTGCCGATGTAATAGAGGACATCCATGGAATTGATCAGCGCCGCCATCAAAATGACTTTGATATTGATGGCGCGGTGGTCAAAATCAATAACCTGGCACTTCGGGAAACGATGGGTTCTACGGTCAAGTTTCCGCGCTGGGCGGTCGCATTCAAATATCCGCCGGAAGAAAAGGAAACGGTTCTGCGCAATATCGAAATCCAGGTTGGACGGACTGGCGCACTGACACCAACGGCAATTTTTGACAGTGTGACGCTGGCTGGTACTTCTGTCAGCCGGGCAACACTGCACAATCAGGATTTTATTTCCGAAAAGGATATCCGCATCGGTGATACCATCTTGGTGCGCAAGGCCGGTGAGATTATCCCGGAGGTCTTAAAAGTTGTCCGTCATGGTGACGGTGAGCCGTTCCAGATACCGTCTCATTGCCCGGTATGCGGCAGCGAGACGGTACGGGACAACGATGAAGCGGTCATCCGCTGCATCAATCCGGAATGCCCGGCAACCATCAAGCGAAGCATCGTTCACTTTGCCAGCCGCAACGCGATGGACATTGAGGGGCTTGGACCGGCAATGGTCGATCTGCTGGTAGACAATGGGTTGATTCATTCGGTGGCTGATCTGTATGAGCTGAGTCCGGAACAGCTGACGGGTTTTGAGCGGGTCGGTGAGATTTCCGCTGGTAACCTCACAGGTGCAATTGCAGCCAGTAAGGAGCGCGGATTAGCAAGATTGCTGTTCGGGCTGGGTATCCGCAATGTTGGTGAAAAGGCTGCTCAGCTAATCGCGGCTCATTTCGGCTCAATGGAGAAGCTGTTGAATGCTACAAAAGAAGATATCTGGCAGAAAAAGGAAAATATCATTCCCGGTATTGGTGAGGTCATTGCAGACAGCCTGGTAGAATATTTCGGTCGGGAAGAAACCAGAAAGCTGGCAGTTCATTTTGAGCGGATCGGTGTCAAAATGACCGAGGACGTTGTGGAAAAGGGAACGGTGCTTTCAGGACTGACGTTTGTGCTGACCGGCACGCTGCCCAGTCTGACCCGGAAACAGGCCGCTGATCTGATTGAACAGAATGGCGGTAAGGTTACTTCTTCGGTTTCCAAGAAGACCAGCTATCTGCTGGCCGGTGAAGACGCCGGCAGCAAACTGACCAAGGCGCAGCAGCTGGGAATTACCATCCTGACCGAACAGGAGTTTCTTGAGATGATCCCATCTGACGGTCAGCCGTCATGATGAACATGTAATATAAATGGCAGAAAGGACAAAGAGTATGGATATGGATATCAAACGGCTTGCCAAACTGGCAAAGTTGAAATTTACCCCTGAAGAGGAAGAAAAGTATGCGGCACAGATGGCCAGCATCGTGGCAATGGTGGAAAAACTGCCTGATCTGGATGCATCCGGCCCGCTGATCGACCCGGATAACCCGATGGAGTTCCGCAAGGACGAGGTTGCACAGAATTACCGCCGTGATGAGCTGATCGCCAATGCACCCGAGGTGCAGGCTGGCTGTATCGTCGTCCCTAAAACTGTAGCGGAAGAATAAAACCGCCTCTGATGGCGGATTTGCTCCCGCAGAATGGGAGACATAATGAAAGGAATGAATATCAATATGGAACTTTATCGTCTGACAGCAGCTGAACTGTCCCGGATGATCCGAAATAAAGAGGTTTCCAGCACCGAAGTAACCAAGTCGGTTTTTTCCCGCATCAAAGCAAAGGAAAATGAGATTGAAGCATATGTGACCCTGAACGAGGAAGGCGCTCTGAAAAAGGCTGCTGAGGTGGATGAAAAAATTGCCCGCGGCGAGACTCTTTCCAGTCTGGCTGGTATTCCGGTCGGCATCAAGGACAATATCTGCACCAAGGGGCTGCGGACAACCTGTTCTTCCAAAATGCTGTCCAATTTTGTACCGCCTTATAATGCAACCGTTATCAACAAACTGGAAGCGGCTGATTTTGTCTGCACCGGTAAACTGAACATGGACGAGTTCGCGATGGGTTCTTCCACTGAAACCAGCTTCTTTAAAAAGACCAAAAACCCCTTTGATACCAGCCGCGTTCCCGGTGGTTCGTCCGGTGGTTCCGCTGCGTCTGTTGCCTGTGGTGAAGCAATTGTTTCGCTGGGCAGTGATACCGGCGGTTCTATCCGTCAGCCTGCATCCTTCTGCGGCGTCGTTGGTATGAAGCCGACTTATGGCAGTGTATCCCGTTTTGGTCTGGTTGCGTTTGCTTCCTCGCTTGACCAGATCGGACCGTTTGGTCGCTGTGTTGAAGACGTTGCGATGCTGACCAGTGTCATCTGTGGAAAAGATCCGATGGATACGACTTCTGTTCGCAGAGAGTATCCGCGTTTTGAGGATCATCTGTCTACTGATGTAAAGGGACTGCGCATCGGTATCCCAGAGGTATACTTCGGCAAAGGCGTAACTGAAGAGGTCAGACAGTCTGTCATGAAAGCTGCGCATCAGTATGAAGCAATGGGTGCTGTGCTGGTTCCGGTAGAACTGCCGCAGCCTGATTACGCGCTGGCAGCTTACTATATTATTGCCTGTGCAGAAGCTTCTTCCAACCTGGCACGGTTTGACGGGGTAAAATACGGTTACCGCAGCCCCAACTTCACTTCACTGGAAGATCTCTATGAAAATACCCGCAGCGAAGGCTTTGGCGAAGAGGTCAAGCGCCGGATTATGTTGGGTACCTATGTACTGTCTTCTGGTTATTACGATGCCTACTATAAAAAAGCTAAGTTCACCCAGAACCTGATGCAGGATATGTTCCGCAAGGCATTTACCCAGGCAGATGTCATTCTCTGTCCGACTGCTCCTGACACCGCGTTCAAATTCGGTGAAAACAGTGACGACCAGGTCAAGATGTACATGAATGATATTCTGACTGTTACCGTTAATATCGTAGGACTTCCCGCAATCAGCATTCCCTGCGGCTTTGACAGCAAGGGAATGCCGGTCGGATGCCAGCTGATCGGCGATAAGTTCAGCGAACAGCTGCTGCTGAATACAGCTTTTGCTTATGAAAAAGCGGTCGGCGGGTTTGATCTTTCCCGTACGCTTGCCTGAGAAAGGATGGACTTGACAAATGGATACCAGAGGATATGAGATGATTGTGGGCCTCGAAGTCCACTGTGAGCTGAATACCAAAACTAAAATTTACTGCTCTTGCCGCAACTCGTTCGGTGCAGAGGTAAACTCTCAGTGCTGCTCGGTTTGCATGGGTATGCCCGGTACACTGCCGACCCTGAATGAAAAGGTCGTTGATTACGCGGTCAAGATGGGGTATGCACTGAATTGCTCGATCAATCCGGTCAGCAAGCAGGACCGTAAAAATTATTTTTATCCTGACCTGCCGAAAGCTTACCAGATCAGCCAGTTTGATATTCCGCTGTGCGAAAATGGTCACTTGGACATTCTGGTCGACGGCAAGGAAAAGAGAATCGGCATTACCCGTATTCACATTGAGGAAGACGCAGGTAAACTGATTCATGACGAGAGTTTTGCCGGAACACTGGTTGACTTCAACCGCTGCGGCGTTCCGCTGATCGAGATTGTTTCTGAACCTGATCTGCGCAGCTCGGCTGAAGCGAAAGCTTATCTGGATACTATCCGTGAGATTGTTATCTATTTGGGCATCTCTGACGGTAAGATGCAGGAAGGTTCTATCCGCTGCGATATCAACGTTTCGGTGCATAAACCCGGTGAACCCTTTGGAACCCGTGTTGAGATGAAGAACGTCAATACCTTCAGCGGCGCGGTTCGTGCAATTGAATATGAGGCTGCACGTCAGATTGAAGTGCTGGAAAACGGCGGCACCATTTCCCAGGAAACCAGACGCTGGGATGACCTCAAAGGCTGTAACTTCCTGCTCCGTTCCAAGGAGGATGCGCAAGATTACCGTTATTTTCCGGAACCTGACCTGTCTACGATTGTTCTGGATGAGGAACATCTGGCAGAGCTGAAAGCATCCATTCCGGAACTGCCCAACAAAAAGGTTGTCCGGTATATGCAGACACTGTCTATCCCTGAGGAAGACGCTCGTCTGCTGGTTGAGTCGGTCGAGAAAGCTGCTTACTTTGAAGAAATCATTGCTGCCGGCAAGATCGTTCCCAAAGATGCAGCCAACTGGGTTCTCGGAGCGGTGTCCCGTGTGATCAATGAAACCGGTAAATCGATTGCTGAAATCGGTGTTTCTGCGGAGAAGATGGCTAAACTGATTGAGATGCTGGAAAAGAAAGAGATTTCCAGTTCGGCAGGCAGTACGGTATTTGAAGAAATGCTTCATTCAGATAAGACGCCGGCTGATATCGTTGCGGAAAAGGGGCTTGCACAGGTTTCTGACCAGGATGTCCTGCAGCAGATTGTTGATCAGGTCGCGGCTGCAAACCAGAAGTCGATCGATGACTATCGCGGCGGTAAGACAAATGCGCTTGGATTCCTCGTCGGTCAGTGCATGAAGGCTTCCAAAGGCAAAGGTAACCCGGCAATTATGCGTGAAATGCTTTTGAAGATTCTGGAGCAGAACTAAAATTATATATTGATCTACCGATGCAGAAAGAGAAAACACGCTCTTTCTGCATTATTGGTATTTCGTTAAAAAAATCACAAATATATAGGAGTAGATACATGAAACCAAATTTCCCGACAGAAATCACCAATATGGTGATGGTTTATGACAAGCAACGGGATATGGTCGTTATTGAGGACCGTACAAAATACTGGAAAGGTTTGGCTTTTCCGGGCGGACATGCAGAGGCTGGCGAAAGCCTGGCAGAATCCGCGATCCGTGAGGTCTATGAAGAAACCGGACTGCGGCTGAACAGCGTCCAGGCATGCGGTCTAATCCATTGGGACTGCGCAGATGGCAAATATATGGTGCATCTGTACAGAAGCAGTGATTTTAAAGGGAAACTGAACCGACAGGCATCAGACGAGGGTTCGGTTGAATGGATACCGCTCGAAAAGCTGAAAAGCATCCGTGTTTATGAACCGTCAAGGCTGGCTGAATACTTTGGAGATTATTTACGGGTTTTTCTGGACGATGGTTATCATGAGCTGTACGCATGGGAAAGCGATAATGATCAGCAACCGGTAGAATTTCGTTATTATTGACAGGATGAAAGCAGATGTTGATGCAAGTGGTTAAGATGAATCTATATAGACAGAAAGATATAAATCAGAGGTTTGATAGCTCTCTCCTGCAAATTCTTCCAAAAACTTCGCAAAACTGAAATTATGCGAAGTTTTTTAAAAGGGCTTGCCCGCCCGGCGCGCACTCGCCGGGTTCTGGTGTGGGGTTACAAGAACGATTATAAACCCGGGAGGTTGTATTGTCAAGCCCTAGTTTGCGAAGAGCTTTGCTAACGCAAAGAGCCGCGACGAGCGCGGCTCAATGGCTGATAAGGAAGTCAGGAACGCCGAAGCCTGCGAGCGGTCAATTGATCAGCGAGAGCATAGATAGCCGTAACGGCTTCATCGGTATGTCGGAGCAACTGTTGCACCTTGCGCATATCGCCCGACCGGTGGAACTGCTCGACCGCGTAATATTTCCGCAGACTATGCGGGCTAACATGTTCGGCGAGACGAAAAGCCTTAGCGGCACGCCTTAAATCACGGTACACAGCCTGCCTAGAGCGTGTTTTTCGCCCGTCACAACGAGCCGGAAAAACGTAAATTGCCCCTGCCTGCTGTAAAAGCCGTTCACAAAGTTCGTCCGAAAGCCGGATACGGCGTGTTTTCCCTGTTTTGCGCTCACGGACAGTAAAACGCTGCTGGCGAACCTGCTCGACCGTCAAAACAAGCACATCGGATATTCTCAACCCAGTGGCAAGGGATACTTCACAGGCGAGCCGGTTTGCCGGGGTTAAAGCCGCCAATACATGCCCCAAGGATTCTTTCCAGATATAGTCAGCGCGCATCTTCACCCCTCCTGATTGTCATTCCCCAAAAAGTAAACTCGGATATCTGCACTCCCCTGTAAGCAGCGCTGAACAGCGCGATCCGGCAAAAATTGCGGCACATCCTGCACTTTTTTGCGCGAAATATCAGCCATTTGCCAAACAAAAGTTGCTCGCCATTCTTCCAGCGTCCGGATGTCCTCAAGGCATTGACCGCGCTGTCCTGCAATCCACAGCAACGCAGCTTCACAGCAGTCAACAGCCTGTTTCAACATTTTTTTACGCTCATCTAATCGGATATAGGGTTTTCGTAACTGGACACGCAGCCGCGCAAGTTTTACAAAAACAGTCGCCACATTATAAACCTTCATTTTGTTTTCCATCTTTTATTTCCTCCCAATATGCAAGGTACGATTTTCCCAGATGCAAAATAAGCATCCTCACATAATCATCATTTACGCTACCGCAAGAAACGGCATCACACAGCAGCGCGATTGTTTCAGCCAATTCACACAAATTACGCATCATTTAACCTCCGGCAATCGTGCGCCATCGTCGAACCATTTAATTTTACAATACTCTCCTTCCCAATCCCATACAACACCCTCGGTTATGTATCCTTCTGCAACCAAATCAGCCCCAGCTAAACCGCGTGATGCATAATACAAATGACTGCCGCAATCCATGCTTGCACCACCGAGTGTTTTTGTGATATACTTAGAGATGTAGCTTGCACAACGGTCGGGATCTTCAATCTCAGCTAATGTCACCCAGCCAAATTTTTGCCGGTATGCCGTCCAATCGTAAAGTTTTTTTCCACCTTCCAACTGTTTTTTCAAGCGTGCCGGTATGTTTTCCGTGATATCAAACAGCCGCAGCCCATCAGCCGGAATACCGGCAAAAAGTCCGTGCATATGCCAAGCACCGTTTTTATGCCGCTCTGGTATCAGCAAATACGCGATATTCCACCCTTTAAGCCGCCGTTGATTTCTCAGCCACTGGCTAAAATCTTTTTGCCATTTCGGCAAATTGTACCGGTCATACTTCTGTTGGTCAAGCGTGCCGGTGAAAAACCAATCCCAATCATTACAAGCCGCCAACTCATAGACGCGAGCGCGGGCGCGAGATATGTTATTGTCCAGCCGCTTTCCGTCTGGGATTTTATCACTTGGGATTTTATCACGTTCAGCAAAACCGCCGTCAACGCGGACAGACGTTTTAAAATAGATCAATTTATAACGTCTGCCATAACGTTTAACACGAACAAAATCATGCGCATAACCTACCTGAGAATACAACACATCACTCCCTATTGTACCGCTTAACGATACTTTGTCAAGTAGAAAAACCGCACCGCTGTGCTCCCCTGTGGCGCGCGCGCCGAGGACAGGTCTGCGCCCGGCGCCCGTCCACCGCTGGCGCTGGGCTTCGTGCGTGCCCGACTGGTTGCTCGGGGGCGGGTGCGCGTCCTGGCTTGGTGCGTTTTGCAACCGCCGGGCGCGCGTCAACCTGCTGGCGGCGTCCGTGCGCACGGTCTTGCCCTGCTCGGTGCTTGCGTGCGTGTCCGTCCGTCTGCTCTCCTCTTAAGGGAGGGGGGCTGCGCCCCCCAGCCGCTGCGGCGGCTTCCCCCTGCGCGCGCCCTCCTGTCGGGCGCGAGCCGCCTGCGGGCGGCTTGGGCTGGGCGCTCGGGCGCGCCCTTCTTGCCGTCCGTAACCGGCGCAGCGGTCGCCCGTGCGGTTCGTTGGTGGTTGCTTGTTTTTAGTTCCGTTCCGCGCGGGCGTCACGCTGCTCAGCTGGTACTCCTTCACCCGGCGGCGCGTGCTCGGGCGGGCTGCGCCGACAGTCGGTATTGTAAAAAACTTCGCATAATTTCGGTTTGACGCAGCGCGTTTAAGGTATCGGGCAATTTCGCCTAATTTTTTGGTTTAAGGTCTGGCGAAATTGCCCTTTTTTATGCGGTGCGCAAAACCGCTGTTTAAATTATGCGAAGTTTTTATAACCGCAGTTTTCCAGTTCCCCGATATGTGTCTATGGCTTAAGTTCAGGTCCAATTGAGGTGATTTTTTCAGATGTCCTATACACCCAGTGATTATTCAAATTCTCCGCAGTTTTTGCAGGACTTTATGTTTTATCTGATGACCATCAAAGGTCGTTCTAAACTGACGGTTGAAAATTATTTTCTCGATCTGCGCAGCTTTTTCCGGTTCATGAAGGTTCGGCGCGGTTTGGCGCCAAAGAATTGTCCACAGGATCAAATTGATATCAGTGATCTTGATTTTTCTATCGTTGAATCAGTTACCTTGAACGATATCTACGCTTTTTTCAACCAATTGGCTGTTGACGGTGATATGGTCAAAACACGCTCCCGTAAAGCTTCTGCCATTCGTGGTTTTTTTCGTTATTATTTTAACATTGTGCAGAAACTTAAGACTAACCCTGCTGAAAACCTTGAACTGCCCAATGACCGTAATTCTCTTCCCCATTTTTTGACTCTCGAACAATCGTTCGACCTACTGGCGTGTCTGGACAATGAGTCCAAGACATATTCCCGAGATTTCTGTATACTGACGTTGTTCCTTAACTGCGGAATGCGTCTGAGCGAACTGGTCGGGCTGAATTTGAGCAGCATCCGGGAAAATACATTGACAGTGCTGGGCAAAGGCAATAAGGAACGGATGATTTATCTGAATACTGCCTGTCTGGATGCGATTGAAGCTTATCTGCCCAACCGAGCAGCCCATATCAAGAAGGTTGTCGATAAAGAGGCACTTTTCCTCAATCCACAGGGCAAACGGCTCGGACAGCGTTCGGTACAGAATATCGTGTCGGCAGCGCTTGACCGTGCGGGTTTGGGCGGTATGGGACTTTCTACCCATAAACTGCGTCATACGGCAGCAACGATGATGTATCAGTACGGTGAAGTTGACCTGCGGGTTTTGCAGGAAATTCTGGGACACGCGAATCTGAACACGACCCAGATTTATACCCATGTTTCCGACCGTCAGAAAGAATCGGCAATGAACAGCAACCCGATTGCGGCATTCAGCAAGCGCAGAAAAAAGTAAGATACTTCCTTTCTATTTTCATGATAAAAAGCGGACAGATTCCCTCAATGGTGATCTGTCCGCTTCTAAAATTATTCAATTGGTGGAACAGAGGGATTTTTTACCTTATACCATTTGTCACTGACAATGATATAAGCTTCATCACCCCTGAAATCATAGGAAAATACCGGTTGACCATTGACAGTAAAAGTATAACTTTCATTTCCTTCAACGTCTTCCGGTCGCTCAGATTCCGTCAATTCCAATCCATAAAACCATTCCAATATGGGCATAACCAAAAGGTCTTCCGGATCATAATTCTCAGAACCAATGGTGTATTCAGTCTCCTGACCTGCCGATGTTTTTGTAATATTGATCTGTTGTGTGGGTTCAGGAAATCCATAAACATCTTTGGATGAAATATAGCGATTGCAGCCTGCAAATGCAGTGAGACAGACAAACATCAAAACGATTGCCAGTACCCTTTTTTTCATAGCAATTGCCTCCCAATCGGTTCATATGCTTGGATGGTATTCCTGATTATTTTCCTCATTCTTTGCCTCAGCTGCCGCTTTGGCTTTCATATTCTGCCGATAGGTCAGATAGCTTTCCAGAATGATTGTAGCTGCTACCTCATCGATGACCTCTTTCCGCTTTTTTCCGCGGGTGTTGGTTACATTGAGGTAGTTGTGCGCTTCAACCGTTGTCGCACGTTCATCCCAGAGTTCGACCGGAACATCGACTTTTGTTTTGAGCAGTTCGGCAAACTGTGCACATTTTTCAGCGCGCGGACCGATCGTACCGTTCATATTGACCGGATAGCCGACGATGACCATCTGGATGCCGTATTCCTTAACAGCATTTGCAACCTTCTGGATGGTAAAATAAAAGTTTCTTTCTTCGATAACGCCAATCGGAGACGCGAGAAATTCGGTTCTGTCACAGGCTGCAAGCCCGGTGCGTGCGTCACCATAATCTACTGCCATGATTTTCATATATTAAGGTAGTTCCTTTCTATTTCAGCGCTGGTTACCAGGGCTGTACTGTTCCGACAATGTCGTTTACACTTGCAATGCCGTGCTCATCCAACCATGTGTTCATCTCCTCGATGATATGAATCGGTGCGTACGGATCAGCAAAAATCGCCGCGCCAACCTGTACAGCCGAAGCTCCAGCCATCATCATTTCAATCGCGTCTTTACCGGACGCGATACCACCCATGCCGACAACCGGAACCTTGACAGCGTTTGCAACCTGCCAGACCATTCGTACAGCGATCGGGAAAACTGCGGGTCCCGACAGACCGCCGACATTGTTGCGGAGAATCGGACGGCGGGTATTGATGTCAATTCTCATACCAAGCAGTGTATTGATCAGCGAAACCGCGTCTGCTCCTTCCGCTTCAACTGCCTTTGCGATATCAACAATACTGGTAACGTTCGGGCTGAGTTTGACCATCAGCGGTTTGGTGGAAGCGCTGCGGACTGCGCGGGTGACCGACGCAGCCATTTCCGGACTGGTGCCGAAAGCAGCGCCGCCCTGTTTGACGTTCGGACAGGAAATGTTCAGCTCGATCATATCGACTGCGGTTCCTTCCAGCTTCTGTGCGATTTCGATGCAGTCTTCAACGGTAGAACCAGCAACGTTTGCAATGATGGTAACGTCTTTCTGTGCCAGGTACGGAAGTTCTTCCTGAATAAAATGGTCGATGCCAGGATTTTGCAGGCCGACCGAGTTAAGCATACCAGACGGAGTTTCGGCAATACGAGGCGGCGGATTGCCGTCTTTCAGGTTGAGGGTTGTACCCTTGCAGGAAATGCCGCCGAGACGGGAAAGCGGATACATTTTTTCATATTCACGACCAAAACCAAATGCACCAGACGCGGGAATAACCGGGTTTTTAAAGGAAACACCGGCAACATTTACACGAAGATCTGCCATTAGAACCGAACCTCCTTGCTGCCAAATACAGGACCGTCTTTACAGACATGAGAGTAGCCTTCCACACCGTTTTTCACTGTTTTGCAGGCGCATCCAAGGCAGGCACCAACACCACATGCCATTCTTTCTTCCAGAGAGATTTCGCAGGCAATTCCCTTTTCTTCAGCCATTGCAGCGACACCTTTGAGCATAGGGGTCGGACCGCAGGCACAAATCAAATCCGGTTTTTCTTCTTCCAGCAGTTTTTGCAGTGCAGCGGTGACAAAGCCATGCATACCAGCGGTTCCGTCATCGGTACAGAGGATGACACGGGCACCGTTCTTCTCAAAATCTTCTTTTAAAATAACCGCCGCAGCGTTACGGAAACCGATAATTGCCGTTGCGTTTTCGCCATAAGCAGCTGCCGTCTGGAGCAGCGGAGGAACACCGATACCGCCGCCAATGACAACCACCTTTGACTCAGGAGAAAGGAGCGTATAGCCATGACCAAGAGGCCCGAGGATATCAATCAGATCACCGGGATTGAGTCCGGCGATTTTTTCAGTTCCCTCACCGCGGATTTCAAATACGATCCGGATGGTTCCCTTTGCCTTGTCGATACCACAGATGGAAATCGGTCTTCTGAGCTGGAACCCGGGAGCCTTGACGTGAACAAACTGTCCGGGATTAGCCTCTGCGGCAATCTGCGGGCAGGAAATGGTCAGATCAAATATGTTTTTTGCCAGATTTTT
>CALWWT010000010.1 GCA_944385325.1 uncultured Clostridia bacterium
TCTTGTTCACCGCCCATCTTTACCGTAATGATTATGATTCAACACCCGGCTTTTCCGCCTGACGAAATTCGGTCGTAAATCCTGGGTCATACAGTTTGCTGCGTTCGTATCCGCAGTCGAGAAAATCGCCAATCAGCAGCAGTGCCGTCTTGTAAATGCCATGTTCCGCCCCCATCTGCGCGAGTGTCCCGACTGTGCAGCGGATTACCTTTTCATCCGGCCAACTGGCCTTGTAAACAATAGCCGCCGGTGTCTGTTCGTTATATCCACCCTTGAGCAGTTCAGCCTGTACCTGTTCCATCATCCCAGAGGACAAAAACAGTACCATTGAAGCCTGATGGGAAGCAAGCGCTGCCAGATTTTCTTTTTCCGGTACCGGCGTCCGTCCTGCCATACGGGTGATAATCAGACTCTGGCTGACGCCGGGAAGGGTATATTCTGCATTCAGTGCCGCAGCTGCTCCGCAAAAACTGGAAACACCCGGCGTATCGTCATAACCAATTCCCATCCGGTCGAGTGCGTCCATCTGTTCACGAATGGCGCCGAAAAGGCTTGCATCGCCGGTATGCAGCCGGACAATATCTTTTCCCTCAGCATCACAGCGCGCGATGACTTCCAGCACCTGTTCCAGCGTCATTTTAGCGCTGTTGTGGATTTCACAGCCATCTCTTGCCATGTCCAGAAGCGCAGGATTTACCAGACTTCCGGCGTAAATAATGCAGTCCGCTCTTTTCAGCAGCTCTGCACCTCTCAGTGTAATCAGGTCAGGCGCACCGGGACCGGCTCCGACAAAATGTACCATCTGACGGTCATTCCTTTACAATTACGGTCGCAAAATATCCGGCAGCTTCTGCCGGCGTATCCTCAGCAAGATTTGGATACACCTTTTCTCCGGGCAGCCCGCAGTTTTGCACCATCGAGCCTTTATCCAGCCCGATATTTTCTTCAATTGCCCGCAAAACTTCCGGCATCTGCCGTCCGGATTTCATCAGGATCTTGCTGCCCGGCCAGTGCAGTACCTCAGAAAGTTCCGATCTTCCCGGCGCGATATGCAAAGGGGTATTCATTTCGGTCAGGCTGATGCCAAGCTTTGCTGCCACGGCGCAGAAGCTTGGCACCCCCGCTACCATCTCCGTTTCAAATCCGCGCGCCTTTACCAGTTCCATCAGGTAGCAATAGGTCGAATAGATGGAAACATCTCCCAGATTGGGCATGGCGACATCCTGTCCTGCCTCCAGATATTCACACACCTTTTCAGCCGCTTCCAGATGCGCCTGATGCTGGACATCCGGGTCTCTCGACATGGTAAAATGCAGCGGCAGAATGGTTTTTCCGGTAACATCCATCGCCTGCCGGACGATATCCAGCGCCAGCATTTCTTCCCCTTTTGTCTGCGGACAGGCAAGCACCGGACAGCTTCCCAGAACCCGCAGCGCCTTGACTGTCAACAGTTCCGGGTCACCGGGGCCAACACCCACTCCATAAAAAACACCCTTTTTCAGTTCCATGCCTTTAAAATCTCCTTCCCCATTTCCGTTTCACCCAGCAGCCCATATCTGTTGGAAAACATCACCGCGCCGATCATAAATCTGCCCTGAACCCGGCGGCTGAGATGGCTCTGGATCGCAGACAGCAGGCTTTCCAGTACCTTTGACCGCAGCTGTTCGTTGTCAAGAAGTTCAATACATGCATCGGTTGTTGCCGCTTTCATCAGGTCGGTGCATAAACTGTGTGAGCCGCCGCAGATAGCCGCGTGTGCACAGATCAGTTCGGTACGACAGTCGGCGTATCGGGAATGGGTATTCATGATACCGCCTGCCAGCTTGACCAGCTTGCCGATATGCCCTATCAGCAGCACCCGCTCAAATGGATAAAGCATTGCTATATCCAGCGCATCGCCGATAAAATTGGAGCATTTGACCACCGGTATCTGACCATCCAGACCGCTGAACTGTCCGGCATGTGCTTTCAGAAAATCTTCCCCGTAATTTCCCGGTGTCAGGATCATATCCTTTGCGCCAATCACTGCTGCCTGGCGGATTTCCACCTCTATCGTATCCACCAGCGCCTGTTCGCTCATCGGCTCAACGATTCCCGACGTTCCCAGAACCGACAGTCCGCCGGTTATGCCAAGCATCGGATTGAATGTTTTTTCTGCCGCCTCTTTTCCGCCGGGAATGCAGATCAGCACCTCTATCCCACCGTTATAGCCCAGTCTGTCGCATACCTTTTGTACCTGTTCGGTAATCATCTGTCTCGGAACACGATTGATCGCCGCATTCCCGACCGGCTGGTCAAGTCCCGGGCTGGTTACCCGACCGACACCTTCTCCGCCGTCAATGGAGATGCCCGGTTGATTGGTTTTCCGCAGATGTGCCTGAATGACCAGCCCATCTGTGATATCCGCATCGTCTCCACCGTCTTTTACCACACCGCATACGGCTGTATCGCCCAGAAGATACAGCTCGACCGGTTCCACCTCTACCGGTATTCCTTTAGGAGTCATCAGGGAAAGTACCGCGGGTCTTTCACCCGACAGCAGCAATTGTGCAGCGCCTGCCGCTGCAAGAGCGGCGCAGGTTCCGGTCGTATATCCGCAGCGCAGCATTTTATTCCCGCTGCGGACAGAATAATCCAGTGCCATTTATTTCTCTCCGTTTACAAAATCCCGCGCAGGTGCTGCCGGTACATCTGCTGTACGCCGGGATTCATTCCAAGTCCCTGCATCACACATTCCACCCTGAAGCCTTCGCGAGTGAGACAGCTTTTCCAGCTATCCGGCTGGTCGCCAGCCATATCGTTGAGCGCATGATCTCCTGCCACCAGCATCATCGGTACGGTACGCGCGCTGGTAAAGTGCTGCTTTTTCAGCTGAGGGATGACCTCGGTGATATCCTGCCATCCGTCCACAGTCACGACAAATACATCGTTCCTGCCCATCGTATGGAACACCGTCTGCATTGCCGGATACACAACATCCGAAAAGTGCGGCGTTCCATGTCCCATCAGCAGCAAACAGTTGTTTGCTTCCCTCGGGTATTCTTCCGAAAGGATCTCCGCCAGTGCCTGCAAATCCCGAATATGGGAAAGCAGCGGTATACCCAGCGTAATTTCCGGAAAATGGATGCGGGCTGCCTGCACGCTTGCACGGAGATTTTCATACTCCAGCCCATACAAAAAGTGGGTCGGCTGGATGACGATCCGGTCAAAACTGCCATCTGTCAGTTTCTCAAGCGCCTCATCCATGCTCCACACCGTTTCACCCTGTTCCGACAGCCGACGGCGGATGGTTTTACTGGTATAAGCATGGAAAAAATCCGCCTGCGGCAGTTCCTTGCGCAGTGCGTCTTCCACTGCTGTGATACTTTTTCTTGCAGCCGGTACGCTGGTACCAAAGCTGACGCAAAGCAATGCTGTTTTCAAAGTTTATTTCCTCCCGGGGTTATCTTCTGACATTGTGAAGCGGCAGACGCCATACATCCGTTTGTCCTACCATTTCGGGCACATGATCAGCTTACCCTTATCCACAAAAGAATTGCATCCTGTCCGCACCTGCCCAAACCAAAAAAAATAACCTTTCTCAAAAAAATGAGAAAGGTCACAGGCTGTCGATAAAGCCCAATCGCTCGTTCTCTTTTTCCGCCGTTGCCGCTTGCCGCGCCAACGGCTACGTTTTTTTAGGGGTTGCGCGCCGTAGGCGCGCCCAGGGCACGGTTCGCTGCGCGAAC
>CALWWT010000011.1 GCA_944385325.1 uncultured Clostridia bacterium
AGCAGAGCTTTAATAGACTTCTTCTAAAGAATTAGTCAGCAGAGGGAGCGCCAACAGGGCAAACACCAGCGCAAGCGCCGCACTCGATGCAGGTATCTGCGTCGATTACATATTTGCCGTCGCCCTCAGAGATAGCGCTAACGGGGCATTCCGCAGCACAAGCACCACAAGCGATGCACTCATCAGAAATCTTATATGCCATGGTCAAAAACACCTCCTTATCAGTATGCCTATATTGTAACAGCTTTGTCCCAAAAAAGCAAGTGCTTTATGCAAAAAAAGCAAAAGTTCACAACCGGTCAGTCAGATTTTTTCCGTCCGCGTTCTTCCTTCGGGCGGTCTTCGTGTACTGGCTTATCTTCCGCATTTTCCTTCTGCTCACGCCCGCGGCGTCCGCGTCCCGAAAGGTCGCGTCCCCAGCGGATATCCTCTTTGTGATAGACGACCGGCGCGAGATCCTCATCCCGTTCCAGCTGAACCTTCAGCATACCCGTCAGCAGGCTGACCTCCATCACCACGCCGTTTCCATCCGGCGTCTGCACCGGCATCCCCACGCGCGGCGTTGAACGCAAAAGGTCTTCATACGCTTCCTGTTCATACTTGAGGCAGCACATCAGCCGCCCGCAGGTACCCGAAATCTTTGTCGGGTTAAGCGACAGGTTCTGTTCCTTTGCCATCTTGATAGAAACCGGCTGGAAATCGCCCAGGAAGGTTGAACAGCAAAACGGTCGTCCGCAGATGCCCAGTCCACCCAGCATCTTGGATTCATCCCGAACCCCGATCTGGCGCAGCTCGATGCGGGTACGGAAAATCCCGGCAAGATCCTTGACCAGTTCACGGAAGTCGATCCGTCCGTCGGCTGTAAAGTAAAACAGAATTTTATTTCCGCCAAATGTATATTCAACATCCACCAGATGCATATTCAGCCGGTGGGAAGCAATTCTTTCCTGACAAACTTTAAATGCCTCCCGTTCTTTGGCGGCATTTTCCTCAATTGTCCGCAGATCCTTTTCATCCGCAGGGCGCATAATTTCCTTGAGCGGCACAACGATCTGCTCATCCGGCATCATCCGGTTCGCAATCACAACACTTCCGCACTCAATACCGCGTGCGGTTTCGACGACAACCCGCTGACCAACCGCCAGCTTATGGCTGCCGGGAGAAAAATAATAGGTTTTTCCGGCATTTTTAAAGCGAACGCCAATTATCTCGGTCATATAACTTCCTTTCCATCTGCAATCAGGTCTCCATAATCGTTTTCAGCCCGGAGGAATACACCGCGAGCAGCAGACTCAGCGAAACATTTGCCTTTAACCCTCTGCGCATCTCGTCATTCAGCAGATGCACCCTTGCCGCGCGTCCGGGAGACAGCCGTGCGGCGAGCGACACCGCTTCACGCGAAGCCGCCGTAAACCCAGCTTTAGCTGTTTCACAGACAAGCCTGTCTGCCATCGACAGAAATGCGGCAAACTTTTCACGGTTTCCTTCCAGCCCGGACAGTACCGAAAGCAGGTCAAATTCCCTGCCGTCGACAAGCGCACGGCACAGCCGCATTGCCGATTCAAACAGTGTCCTCGTTTCCTCATCCTCCAGATAATGGACGCATTTCCCGAGGTTGCCGCCGCCGCACAGCAGCGCATTTTCAAGCAGCTGTGGATTTTCCTCCGGATACTGTCGCAGCAGCCATTGTTCCGCTCTCCTTGGCGAAACCTCGTGCAGTTCCAGGCAGACACACCGGGACGGGATCGTCTCGGGCAGTGCGGAAAGATTATCGCAGGTGAGGATAAACACCAGATAATGCGGCGGTTCTTCCAATACCTTGAGCAGCGCATTGGCAGACGCAGCATTCATCATCTCGGCATTTTCGATCAGGATGACCTTTTTATCCGATTCATTTGGCTGGATATACGCCTGCCTTTTGATCTCGCGAATCAGTTCGACCGGAAACTGTGTCTTTCCTTCCGGCGTTTTAAAGCGCAGGATATCCGGATGCCCGAACCCGCCAAACGCCTTTTTGCAGCTGGGGCATTCGCCGCAGGGACGCTCCTGCCCCTGACAAACAAGAGCGGCGGCTGTAACAGCCGCCAGCGTCTTTTTTCCGGTCCCGGCGGTCCCATGCAGCAGGTAAGCTGCCCTGAGCGTCTTACTGCCTGGGCTTGTGGCGCGGCGCAGGACGCTGACAGGGTGTGCATTGCCGATAAAACCGTCAAAGCTGGGATTTATTTTCATCAGATCTTTTCAAACCGTTCAACGTCGGTCACGATAATCGTCGCGCCGCCGACGGTCACTTCAACCGGCATAGCGGTATAGGTATTCATGCCAAATCCTGCGGAAGAGGATACAAGCTGTTTGCGCTTACGGGAATGGTCGCCGATAATTTTGATGGCACGGTCAACCTTTTCTTCCTCGGTACAGGTCAGGAAGGTGGTGTTGCCCGACATCAGGAATCCACCGGTGGAAGCCAGCTTGGTTACAAAAAATCCTTCTTTGGTAAGCGCTGCAGAAACAGCCGAAGAGTCATCGCTGTTTACAATCGCAAAAATCAGTTTCATATCGCTCATCCTTTCAAAGATGTATTCTGTTGGCATCACCCGGGAATATGGTCTTCCGGCAGATGATACCTTAGCATCTATTTTAGCACATTTATCTGAAAAATACCACTATCCAGCAACAATTTTTTTTCCGCCGCCCTGATTTTTTCTCCTGCCGTCACCACCGGGATTCCAGGCGGGCAGGCAATCCTGTTTTCAGCGGCGACTTTTCCTTCTGCGTCCGCCGTATCGACCTCCACCGAAGGCGCGAACGCCGCTTCCCGCAGCGGCATCAACCTTTCCGGGCTGAGCGCAAAATCAGGATATCCAATCGGACTGCGCTTTGTGAGCGACTGCCCAAACCGCAAAAGACGCCCAAAAGTCTCCTCATCTGTCTGCGGCGAAAACATCAGCACCACTTTTCCGCCGCCTGAAAACTCCGGTTCCATTTTAAACCGCCGCAACGCATCCGACAGCTCATCCGACGTATATCCGCACCGGTACCCGTCCAGCGTCAGTTTGGTGCAGTCGGTTACCCTGTCCAGCAGAACGACACCCATCTCACGCAGCTGGTCAGAAAGCAGCTGCATTCGTTTGTCCAGCTGCTGAAACCCGCTGATTCCATCCCGCTGCATCCAGAGTACCGCCTGTTCAAGTGACGCCATGATCAGGTAAGATGGGCTGGTCGAGCCGTACATCGTCATCAGCCGTTTCAGTTCGGCTTTCGTCAGACGCTCTGCCATCTCCTTACCGCAGTGCAGGATACTGCCGCCGGTCAGCACCGGAAGCGTCTTATGCGGGCTGTCACAGCAGAGGTCGGCGCCTGCTGCCATTGGATGAACGCCGTCAAACGCGATCAGGTGCGCGCCGTGGGCATTGTCGCACAGCAAGATACCGCCATTTGCATGGACCGTTTTGGCAATCGCTCCGATATCCGCCTGTACGCCGTAATAATCCGGGCTGGTCAGGTATACGATTTTCGCTTCCGGATGTGCCTGCATACTCCGCTCGATCTCGTCAGCAGTCACCGGCAGACAAAGCCCGGTTTCCCGGTCGTACTCCGGCACCAGCCAGTGAATTTCCGCGTCACAGTGGACACAGGCATTGACAAACGACAGATGGGCATTGCGCACCGCGATGATCTCCCGTCCGCATTTTCGCACAGCGGCGGTCACCATGCTGAGAATTGACAGCGTCGAACCGCCGGCACTATAGCAGCTGTAGCCGGAATGGTAAAGATCGGCAGTGATCGCTTCCGACTGCGCAATGATCCCTTCCGGTTCATACAGCTCATCGGCACCGGCGATCTCGGTCAGGTCATACGGAAACGCCGCCGAAAGGAAATCCGGATACCCATCCGGTGCTGTTCCCTTATGTCCGGGCATATGCAGCCGGGAAGTCCCGGACGCGGCATACGCTTTCAGGAAATCGGTGATCGGAGCAGTTTGTCTGGTCATTTTCTTGATACCTCTGATGGTCAAAATAATCGGTTAAAAATAACGGTGCCCGCGGGAAATATTGGCAGCAACCTCCTGAAGGCGAGGCATTGCGTAGTCGAAAAATTCCTGATATGCCGGACAGAAATAGTTCCTGACCGGTGCGTTTTCCTCCATCGGTTCCCGGTCACGGCGGCAGCCGCCGCGGCAGATAAAATACCATTTGCAGCCCTTGCAGTCGGGCATTTCCCGTTTTGCTTCCGCCAAAAAGGCAGAAGCAGTCGGGTTTGCCGCCATCGAAGCGAAGTCGTCCTCCCGGATATTGCCCAGCTTCCATTTGTCCAGGCAGTAAAAATCGCAGGGATAGACGCTGCCGTCTGCCTCGACGATATTCTGAATCATGCAGTCCCCGCTCATGCCGCAGCTTTCCGGATGACCGCCCAGCAGCATTCCGAGCAGGTTTTCAAAATAGCGGATATAGATAAACTTACCGGCCTGCAAATCCCGGTACCACAAATCAAACAGTGTCTTCAAAAACTTCCCGTACTTTTCCGGCGTCAGCGAATAAGGCGACGAACCACGTTCCTCTTCCAGCGGGTCCAGACAGGGAATGTACTGCTGGAAAAGCAGCCCGCTGCGGCGGTAAAAGCTGTAGATTTTGGAAATTGCGTCGGCTGTCTGTCCGGTCACAACCGTCAGGATATTAAAATCGACTTTATGTGCTGTCAGAACCTGTGCCGCGTGGAATACTCTTGCATAGGTTCCCTTACCTGCCGGGTCAAGGCGGTTAAGGTCGTGCAGCTGATTGTTGCCATCCAGCGAAAGTCCGACCAGGAAGTGGTTTTCCCGCAAGAACTCTGCCCATTCATCATCGATCAGCAGTCCGTTTGTCTGAATCGCATTTGCAATCCGTGTACCATGCACATTATACTTTTTCTGAAACTCGACTACCTTTTTGAAAAAGTCCAGCCCGGACAGGGTCGGTTCTCCGCCCTGAAACCCGAACGAGCATTCTCTGTCGGCATAGCTGAGCGCCTTTTTAATCAGCGTTTCCAGCGTCTTTTCCGACATAAACCCATACGAATAGGTATCGCGGTTGATCTGCTCATCATGGTAAAAACAAT
>CALWWT010000012.1 GCA_944385325.1 uncultured Clostridia bacterium
TATACAAAAGCGACCCGCCCCGATAAAGAGCGGGTCGCTTCAGTCTGTCGAAAAAGTTAATCGTTCGTTCTCTTTTTCCGCCATTGCCATGCTCCGCATGGGCAATGGCTACGTTTTTTTATGGGGTTGCGCGCCAAGGGCGCGCCCAGGGCTACCGCCCTGGACCTGCTTTCCGTTCTATGGTAAACTTCGGATGAGTTTTAGCGATTCTCAAAATTCTCAAAATACTTTTTCGGCATTTACATTCGTCAATATTCTCACATTTTCCGAACGCTCAGTACACGGATGGCATTGAGCACTGCAATCACCATTACACCGACATCGGCAAAAATCGCCAGCCACATATTGGCGATACCAACCGCACCCAGTATCAGACAGAGCAGCTTGACACCAATTGCAAAGAAAATATTCTCATAAACAATCCGCAGGCATTTCCTTGCGATACGGATCGCCTTAGCAATCTTTAATGGATTGTCATCCATCAGCACGACATCCGCTGCCTCAATCGCCGCGTCCGACCCGAGAGCACCCATCGCAATCCCGACATCCGCTCTGGAAAGGACCGGCGCGTCATTGATACCATCACCGACAAAGGCGAGCTTTTCACCACCCTGGCATTCCTTCAGCAGCTGCTCAACCTTTTCGACCTTGTCGCCCGGCAGCAGCTCGGAATAAACCTGATCGATGCCAAGTTCCTTTGCAACTGCATCACCGGTAATTTTGCGGTCACCGGTCAGCATCACCCTCTTGTAGACACCAAGCTGTCTGAGCTGAACAATCGCCTGTCTGGCGTCAGGTTTGAGCCGGTCGGAAATCAGGATATGCCCGGCGTACTTTCCATCCAGCGCGACATGTACAACGGTACCCGCACTCTTGCAGTCCTCAAAATCCACGCCCAGTTGATTCATGAGTTTATCGTTGCCGACTGCGACCTGGATACCATCCACCACGGCAGTGATGCCATGACCGCCCAGTTCCTGAACATCGCTGACACGGGACTGATCAGGCTGCTTGCCGTAAGCACGGCGCAGGCTCAGGCTGATCGGATGGGTGGAATAGCTTTCAGCAAGCGCCGCATACTCCAGCAGTTTACCGGCATCAATTGTATTATGGTGAACACCGCTGACCTCAAAAATTCCTTCGGTCATTGTGCCGGTCTTGTCAAAAACCACACAGCGCACGCCAGCCAGTGTTTCCATATAATTGGAGCCCTTAATCAGCACACCGGCTTTACTCGCACCGCCGATACCGGCAAAAAAGCTGAGCGGGATACTGATCACCAGCGCACACGGACAGCTGATGACCAGAAAGGTGAGCGCCCGATATACCCATTCGCTCCATTCGGCGTTCATTCCCACCAGCATCCGCACCACCGGCGGCAGCACCGCCAGTGCAAGCGCACTGAAACAGACAACTGGGGTATAAATCCGGGCGAATTTTGCAATGAAGTTTTCCGATTTGGATTTTTTGGAGCTGGCATTTTCCACCAGGTCAAGGATTTTGGAAACGGTGGATTCTCCAAACTCCCGGGTAGTACGGATTTTCAGCAGAGCCGTCATATTGATACAGCCGCTGATCACCTCATTTCCCGGCTGGACGTCCTGCGGAACACTCTCGCCTGTCAGCGCACTGGTATTCAGCGTGGAAACACCTTCCACAATCACGCCGTCGATCGGGATTTTCTCACCGGGACGCACTACGATCACCGAACCTGTCTCCACCTCATCCGGGTCGACCTGCACAAGCTGCCCTTCTTCATTCTCGATATTCGCAAAATCCGGACGGATATCCATCAGCTCACTGATATTGCGGCGGCTTTTGCCAACCGCATAGCTCTGGAACAGTTCGCCGATCTGATAAAACAGCATGACCGCGACGCCCTCGAGATATTCTCCCAGCAGCATCGCACCGACTGTCGCAACCGCCATCAGGAAGTTTTCATCAAACGGCTGGCGGTTACGCACCCCTTTAGCCGCCTTCAGCAGGATATCATACCCGATCACAAAATATGGCAGCAGGTACAGCACCCATTTCCACTGCCAGTCAGGCAGCAAAGCAAGCACCACTGTCAGTACAGCTGACAGGATGATTCTTACCAGCACCTTTTTCTGTTTTTTATTCATAACAATCCCCAACCTTCAGTTTAAGCGGTCATACAGGCAAAATTCCTTTATTTCAGAAAGATTTCGCAGTCGTCCTCCACCTTTTTGCAGTTGAGCCGGACCTGTTTCATCACCTCAGCAGGGACAGCACCTTCCTCAAATTCCACAACCATCTTGAGGGTCATGAAATTGACAACCGCTGATTTTACGCCCTCGGTTTTATTGGCAGCAACTTCCATTTTATTGGCACAGTTCGCACAGTCAACATCGATCTTGTAAGTTTTTTTCATGATAAAGCACCCTTTCAAAAAATTATTCCAGAATATGTTCCATCCCGCAGGAAAGAATCATCCGCACATGTTCATCCGCCAGTGAATAAATCACCGTCTTGCCTTCCCGCCTGAAACGGATCAGGTCGGCATTTTTCAGCACCCGGAGCTGATGAGAAATCGCCGACTGAGTCATCGACAGGCACTGTGCAATATCACAGACGCACATTTCCGATTCCAGCAGCAGATACAAAATCCGAATCCGGGTGGAATCTCCGAACACCTTGAACAGTTCAGCGAGATCATACAAATGGTCTTCCTCCGGCATCTGGCTGTTGACCATCTCGGCAAAGCCAGGATGCTGATGGGGCAACTCGCAGTGTTCTACTTCATTAATCGCCATAGTCGCTCTCCTTTCATATGAACTCTTGTTCATATGTTTATGTTATCACTTTGCCTTACTTTTGTCAATAGCTTTTGGCGAAAAACAAGCAGGATTTTCGCCAAATCAAAAAGCTTCTGTACTGCAATAAATTGCAACAAATTGTCAAAATATTTATGTATTTCAACATATCGTTGACTTTTTAAAAACCGTCTGTTATACTGATTTTCATATAGAATATCTCTGCCGCGGACGATTTCCACGGCGAAAGGAGCGCAACATGGAACAGATTTTACTGCGCGGAAGGCTGATCGACCCGTTATCTGACCATCCGATAGAAGATGGTGCACTGCTGATCGAAGGAAACCGTATTATTTATGCAGGCGACGCCGCAACCTGTCCCCAAACAGATGCTGCTGTATATCACTGTGCAGGCGGAAGCATCCTGCCCGGCTTTATTGATGTGCACGCCCACCTGTCAGGTGAAGAAGACGCGGGTTCCTTTGCCGACGGAAGGATGTTTGGTGACCAGCTGATGGGCGGCGTATACCAGCTTGGGCTGCTGCTGGATGCCGGATTTACCAGCCTGCGGGATATGAGCGAAGCCGGACTGTATCTTTCAAGAGGCGTTCAGCGCGGTATCATCCGTGGTCCGCGCATTATGCCGGGCGGAAAGGTGCTGAGCATTACATCCGGGCATGTGGACGGCAACCCGGAAATGACACCGGAATACTTCAATTCCTACAGCCATACCTCGATGCTCTGCGACGGTGTGGACGGCTGCGTCCGGGCAGTGCGGGAACAGTTCCGAATGGGCGCAAAATTTATCAAAATCTGTGCGACCGGCGGCGTTTCCTCCCCAACCGACCGGGTAGACGATGTGCAGTTCTCCCCTGAAGAACTGCGGGCAATCGTCGATGAAACAAAACGCCATCACACCTATGTCTGCGCCCATTGTACCGGATATGAAGGTGCTTATCAGGCACTGTTGGCAGGCGTCAGCTGCATTGAACACGGCGTCATGCTGACCCAGCGTGAAATCGACCTGATGGCGGAAAAGGGAGCTTTCCTGGTAACGACCCTGTGGATTTCACTCAACGTTGCAAACCTTCCGGGACTTCCCGACTGGATGCGCGAAAAAGCGCGTCTTTGTGCCGAAGCCAATAAAAAAACCATTGCCATGGCGCGCAAAGCCGGTATCCGGATCGCACTGGGCACCGATTTTTCCAATTCCCGCAATACGCCTTATCTGGAAAACGGTCGTGAATTTGAAGCAATGGTGTGTGCAGGCATGACGCCACTGGAATCCATCCGTGCCGGTACCATCAACGCAGCAGCCGTCATGGGAATGGAAGATACCCTCGGCAGTCTGACACCGGGGAAACTGGCGGATATTGTCATCGTCGACGGAAATCCGCTTTCGGACATCTCCTGCCTGACCCATGCCGACCATGTCAAACTGGTCATCAGGGACGGCAAAATCGAAAAGAATACTCTGTAAACCATTTTCTGCATCTCATATGCCGAAAATATCCACAAAAAAATCGCCGCCGGTTATCCATTAAAGGAACCGGCGGCGATTTTAAAATTACCGACTAAAACAAAAAACAGCCCTGAAATCAATCAGAGCTGAAGAAATGGTGTGGATGAATGGACTTGAACCATCGACCCCCTGCATGTCAAGCAGGTACTCTAACCAGCTGAGCTACACCCACATCTCGGGAACGTTGAATATTATATCATAAAAGAATCTTTTGCACAATTGGCACAGTAACATAACTATAAAAAAATATTTCGCCATTTTTATGCATTTTTTATACTCGTTTCTATATTCTACTTGCAACCAGCGATCCTGCAGTGATATTTGAATACCGCTATAATCTATAAAAGCAGCCACACCCAACAGTCATATTCCATAATTATTAAATTTACAAAAGCTGCTTGAAATTAACCGGCAATTGCGTTATACTAAGTATTAACTTTGCGGACACGAAACCGGTGCCCCTATCTTGAGAAAGGAATGTAAATATGAGTAATCTGCGCAAATTCTCTGCGACAGCTGCGGCCGGTCTGACCGCCGTGTGTTTGCTGGCAGGCTGCGGCAACAGTATCGACCCGGAAAATATTGATTATTCGGTTCAGCTTCTTGCTCCGCAGGAGGGAGACGATATTGCGATCTTTGAAACCAGCCTTGGAACTGTCACCGCGGTTCTGTATACCGACGAAGTTCCCACTGTGGTTCAAAACTTCAAAGATCTGGTAGAGGACGGTTTCTATGATAACCAGGTGATCTATCAGGTCGTACCGACTGTCGGCGCTGAAATGTTCGGCAGTTCGACCGAAGACGGCAACTCCCCTACCAGCAATACCGAAAAACCGATCAAGGCAGAATATTCCGACAGCCTCTGGCCCTTTTCCGGTTCGCTGTGCGCACTGTGCAGTGAAATGGGACAGCTCTGGAACAAGGGATATTATTTTGATTCCCGTTCGTTCTTTATCGCGGACATGGCAATCGATGAAGAAACTGCCGGTCAGATGGAAGCCAATTACTTCCCTGCGATGATGGTCAATGCCTTTGAAGAGCTGGGCGGCGTACCTGGCATTTCCCAGTATCATACCGTCTTTGGCAAGGTCATCGATGGCATGGAAGTTGTCAACGCAATCAACGAACTGCCGATGACCGCAATCGATATGGAGGTTGAAGGCGTTTCGTCGGAAGATTACGAACAGGGCTATACTCTGGACGAGCCTGTCACGATTGAAAAGGTCACACTTGGTACCTTCCACGCGGAGGATTACGACGAACTGGATAACACGCTGACGCAGGAAGAGTATGACGCGATGGTTTATACCAGTGCGGAAGAACAGGCTAAGATCGATGAAGCAATTGCAAACGGCACCTACGGACAGGAAGAATCCGAAGAAGGTTCTTCCGCGGAATCGTCCGAAGAAGAGTCTGCGGCTGAAGAATAATGATTTCGCACAGCTGGCAGATGCCGGAAGTGCTAATTGGAAAGGATTGTCAGTATGATCAATTTTCGTGAAACCAAAGCAGGAGATACCATTGTCACCATGAACACCACACTGGGAAGCATTAAGTTCCTGATGTTTCCGGAGGTTGCGCCCAAGGCGGTTGAGAACTTCACCACCCATGCCAAAAACGGCTACTATGATGGAATCATCTTCCATCGCGTCATTGACGGATTTATGATCCAGGGCGGCGACCCGACCGGTACCGGACGCGGCGGCGAAAGCATCTGGGGCAGAGCTTTTGAAGACGAGTTCTCCCCTGAAGCGCACAACTTCCGCGGTGCCCTTTCGATGGCAAACGCAGGTCCTGGCACCAACGGCAGCCAATTCTTTGTTGTTCAGGCAGGTCCTGTCGATAAGCGGATGTTCCCGATGCTGGGTCGTCAGTACGGTGTCAAGCTGGACGAGGAAACCCAGCAGAAGTATGCGGAACTGGGCGGCACTCCCTGGCTGG
Organism: uncultured Clostridia bacterium; assembly: GCA_944385325.1. Lineage (GTDB taxonomy): Bacteria > Bacillota > Clostridia > Oscillospirales > Ruminococcaceae > Faecivivens. The sequence goes on from CALWWT010000012.1 coordinate 6,238, forward strand.
ATAACCATCATACCGTTTTCGGACAGGTTATCGAAGGAATGGATGTTGTCGATAAGATCGCTTCCCAGAAGGTCGGCTTCCAGGATAAGCCTCTGACCGATATTGTAATCGAGAGCATGTCGGTTGAAACGCTGTAATTGTAGGTGTAGTGAAAATCCCTCCCGGAATTTATCCGGGAGGGATTTTCATGCACCGGACTCCCGGTGCTTGAGCTTGTCGAAAAACGTTTTTAGGATTGGCAAATCGACTGCTCAAGATTGGACAAACCATTTTTAGAGAACAGCAGGTCCAGGGGCGCAGCCCCTGGGCGCGCTCTGCGCGCAAACCCATAAAAAAACGTAGCCATTGCCCATGCAAAGCATGGCAATGGCGGAAAAAGAGGACGAGCGGTGACTTTATCGACAGCCTGATGCACCGGACTCCCGGTGCTTTTTTATTTATTCCAGTTTGCCGAGCGAGTTTGCAACCAGTTCCTGGTAATCCTCATCGGTCAGGTCGTAATGGTAGAACATCTCATAATAACGGGTGACGTCTGCCTGGATATCAAAATCAGCCTGTTCCGGGTAAAGGAGCTTGGTCATCCACATCATGCCCAGATACCGCTGGATGGAAGGCGGGAAGCCCATCCAGTTGTGCGGTCCGATCGGCACTTCATAGTATCGTCCCGACTGGATAGCCTGCAAGCCGCTCCAGAGTGGGTCATCGGCTACCGTATCATAAACGCCGCTGTCAGGCGAGAAGAAGATAACTTCCGGGTCCCACAGCATCAGCTGTTCCATATCGGTTTCGTTGCCGGTGCCTTTAGAGGAAGGAGACTCGACAACTGCAAGGTTGTCACCGACCAGGTCGATGATCTCCGCATGATAGGCGCCCTTTGCAATGACATTCATTCCGGTGTCTCCGGTCAGATAGAGGACGGAAACCTTGTTATCGCCCACTTCTTCCATAATATCCAGCGTCCGGGTATAGATGCTGTCGCAGAAATCAGCATAGACCTGTGCTTCTTCTTCCATTCCCAGCAATTCACCCAGCATGGTATAGCATTCCGGCATGGTTGCCATATCCGCGTCGATGTGAATGAAAGGAATGCCGGTCTGTTCACCAAGCGCATCCAGATCTTCCGCGATACCGTCTTTGGGATCGCCGATATCGATGACGATATCCGGGTCGGCAATCATCAGCTGTTCCAGGTTCATCTCGGTATTGCTGCCGTACAGCTGACCGATCAGCGGCAGCGAGCTGTACTGCTGCGGGATATACTTTTCAGCGCCTTCGCTCCATTCGTTGCTCCAGCCAACCAGCGTGTCGGGCGCAAGCGAATAGACGACCAGCTGGGAAAGAAGTCCGGAAGCCGCAACTGTCTCGATCGGTTCCTCAAAGGTGAATTCTCTGCCGAGTGAATCGGTAAAGGTGAAAGCGCCGGTTTCGGAAGAAGATTCTTCAGAGGAAGATTCTTCGGCAGAAGACTCTTCTGCCGGTGCGCTTTCGGAAGTTTCGGAGGATGCGCTGCTTTCAGCGGAAGAATTCCCGCTGTCATTGCTGCCGCATCCGGCAAGTGAAGCAGCCATCAGGCCGCAGAGTAAAAGTGCAAAAAAGCGTTTCATCAGGTAACAATTCCTTTCTGTTTATAATCAATCCGGCAGGAAGACGCGGACACTGCGTCCTCCCGACGGGATATCACATATTTTAACTCTCAGCCCGTACAGTGTCTGAATCATGTCAGCGTCCAGCACCTCAGACGGCGCACCATCACCGGCAAGCTTTCCGTCAGCCAGCGCCAGTACACGACTGGAGTAGAGAGCTGCCTGCTGAGGAGAATGGGTCGACTGAATCAGCAGATATCCCTTCTCAGCCAGCTGCTGCAAAAGGACCATCAGCCGTGTCTGGTTGCCATAATCCAGATTTGCCGCCGGTTCATCCAGCAGCCATACACGCGCATCCGTCATCATCGCACGCGCCATCATCACCAGCTGCTGTTCGCCGCCGCTGAGGGTATCAAACGCCCGGTGCCGCAGCGGCTGCAAACCCAGATTTTCAACCACCTTATCCAGTCTTGCATATTCTGCTTTTCCCGGATGCTGGAACCATTTTAACCCGGCAGCAGCTCCCATCAGGATCATCTCTTCTACCGGATAGGAAAATGCCGGCGAGTGGGACTGCGGAATATAGGCAACTTTCGCGGCAAGCGCTTTAGGCGTGAGTGAATAGAGTGGTTCACCATCCAGTACGATTTTCCCAGCTGCCCGCAGCTGCCCCAGTATGCACCGAAAAAGGGTGGTTTTCCCGGTACCATTTGGTCCGAGCAGTGAAATCAGTTCGCCGCTCTGTGCACTGAAAGACACTTCTTTGAGCAGCTGTTCCCCATGCGGATACCCGAAAGACAGTCTGTCAACCACCAGCTTCACCGCGCGCCACCTCTTTTCACAATCATCCAAAGGAAAAATGGTGCGCCGATAAATGCAGTCAGAATCCCGATCGGCAGTTCCACCGGCAGCAGCGTCCGGGAAACGTTATCCACCACCAGCAGGAAAATTCCGCCCATCAGAGCAGTTCCCGGCAGGAGGAATCTTGTTTCGCTTCCAGTCAGTTTACGGGTCATATGCGGGATAACCAGGCCGACCCATCCGATCGTTCCGCTGGATGAAATAGCGGCGGCAGTCAGCAGCGTTGCCGCCAGAATTACCGCTATTCTGGTTCGTCCTGGATGCACACCAAGCGCCCGCGCTTCCTCGTCACCAATCGTCAGCAGCTGAAGCCGCCAGCGCAGCAGCAGCAATACCGCCATTCCGATCACCGTCGGGATCAGTGCCGTCATAACACTGCGCCAGTCAGCGCCTGAAAGGCTCCCCATCAGCCAGTAGGTAATTTCCGGAAGCTGGCTTTCCGGGTCAGCAGCGAGTTTAAGGCAGGAAGTTCCGGCAGAAAAAAGAGAGGATATCATCATACCAGCCAACACCAGCGTCATAATCCTATCCTTACCTGTCGCGCCGACCAGACAGGCAATCAGCATACTGAAAAGACTCATCACAAAAGCGGACAAAGTCACACCGCCGGTAGACAGTCCCATCAGTATCGCCAGCGCCGCACCAAATGCCGCGCCGGATGATGCTCCCAGTACATCTGGTGAAGCCATCGGATTTTGGAACACACATTGATATGCACATCCGGCGGCTGACAGACCAGCTCCTACAATTACTGCCAGCAGAATGCGCGGCAGGCGGATATTATAGATAACCCTTCCGATACTGTCCGCAGGGCTTTCTCCCAGTCCCAGCAGATCATGTCCAAACTGGCGGAAGATATCGCCGATACTGACAGGATAGCGCCCTAACGGAAAGGACAACAGAATACATCCAATCAAAAGCAAAAGAAGAATCAGCAACACCCAGGCGGCTTTTTTTGTCTTTTTCATCATTCCACCCCGTTTTGCTTTTTCCACCGAAGAATCTGCTGCCGGTAACCGCCTGGTTCACTTCCGTCGGTGATCTGCACCCGCGGGTCCTCCGAAAGCGTCCGGACAAACCGATTATAGGCCTTCCGAAAATCTGACTGCTGCATCCAGCGCCGGATTCCCTCACTGCCGTCAGGTGACTTGATTACACCGATACAAGGAATCTCCCCTGAAAACAACTGTTCCAGCTTATCGACAAACTCCGGTATCAGCAGTTCTTTACCACCGATTTCATCCAGAAGAAAAAATCGCGGATTTCCTTCCAGCATTGGAATCGTCCGGGACAGTAATACTTCACGCCGTA
>CALWWT010000013.1 GCA_944385325.1 uncultured Clostridia bacterium
TCGATCTGCTGGATAACGCCAGCCCGGACGGTGAAGGACGGAAAGCGGTGATGGAATCGCTCCGCAAACGGTTTGGGGATGGATGTATTGATTTTTCTCAGCTGGAAGAGGACCCGGACGCGTTTTATGAGCAGGCGGCAGTCTGCGGCGATGAACTGCTGGAAAGCTTTCTGGACAATGGAAAAATCCCAGATGAACTGCTGAAAAAGGCAGTTGCAGACCGGCAGATTTTTCCCTGCTGTTTTGGTTCGGCGCTGAAAATGGACGGCGTGGACAGGCTGTTATCCTTGCTTGGACGGTTTGTGAAGCTTCCGGAATATGGCGAAGATTTCGGCGCACGGGTTTTCAAGGTCAGCCGGGACAACAGCGGCGCGAGACTAACCTTTATGAAGATCACCGGCGGCGGACTGGCTGTCAAAACGCTGCTTGGCGGTGTTTCATCCGGCGAGGAGTGGCAGGAAAAAGCCGACCAGCTTCGGGTCTATTCCGGCACAAAATATAAGCTGACCGACTACGCGCCGGCTGGCTCCATTATCGCGGTGACCGGGCTGTCGCAAACACTGCCGGGTGACGGATTGGGATTTGAAGAAAATGCCGCCGCGCCGGTACTGGTGCCGGTACTGAACTACCGGATACAGCTGCCGGAAGATGTGCCGGTCTATGAGGCGTTCAGGAAACTCTCCCAGCTGGAAGAGGAAGACCCACAGCTGCATATGGTCTGGAATGAACAGCTTTCGGAAATCCATGTCCAGCTGATGGGCGAGGTGCAGCTGGAAATATTGCAGCGGCTGATTGCCGACCGATTCGGGATGCAAGTCACCTTCGGCGAAGGCAATATCGTTTATAAGGAAACCATCGCCAGTACCGTCGAGGGTGTCGGGCATTTTGAGCCGCTGCGCCATTATGCCGAGGTGCATCTGCTGATGGAACCGGGTGAAACGGGGAGCGGACTGGTGTTTGATACGGCTGTCAGCGAGGATGACCTTGACCGCAACTGGCAGCGGCTGATTCTGACCCATCTGGAAGAAAAGGAACATCTCGGCGTGCTGACCGGCAGTCCGATCACCGATATGAAAATCACGCTGGTTGCTGGGCGTGCGCACCTCAAGCATACCGAAGGCGGCGATTTTAGGCAGGCGACCTACCGTGCCGTCCGTCAGGGTCTGATGCAGGCGGAGTCGGTATTGCTGGAACCATACTATTCCTTCCGGCTGGAACTGCCCTCTGAAAATGTCGGCAGAGCAATGCACGATATCGAGCAGCGGTTTGGAGAATTTGACACGCCCGGCATGGAAGACGGAATGTCAATACTGACCGGAAGTGCGCCGGTCAGCTGTATGCGGGATTACCAGCAGGAAGTGAACGCCTATACCCGCGGACGCGGACGGCTTACCTTGCAGGTCAAAGGGTACCAGCCCTGCCATAACGCCGATGAGGTGATTGCGGCTTTCCACTATAACCCGGAAGCAGATATGGAAAACAGCCCTGACTCGGTTTTCTGTTCGCATGGCGCAGGCGTCGTCGTCCGGTGGATGGACGTGCCGTCGCATATGCACCTTGCCGGGCTGGAACTGGAAACGGAAGAACAGCCTCCTCCGCAGGAAAATCAACCGGCAGCACCTATGACCGGCAGAATGATTTATACCGGTACCCGTGAGGAAGACAGGGAACTGGAAGCGATTTTTACCCGCACTTATGGTGAAATCAAGCGCCGGGATTTCCTGCCGCAGAATACCGTCCGTCAGCTGGATAAGGCGGCGCTTTTGCGTGAGATGGAAGATGTGCAGGAATTTTTGCTGGTTGACGGATACAACATCATTTTTGCGTGGGATGAGCTGAAAAGCCAGGCTGCCGTCAATCTGGATGCGGCCCGTCAGGCGCTGGTGGATATCCTCTGCAACTATCAGGGGTATAAACAATGCGGGCTGATCGTTGTATTCGATGCCTACCGTGTAAAGGGCGGCAAGGCAAAGGTCGAGCGGCAGAACGACGTTTATATCGTCTATACCGAAGAGGCCGAAACAGCCGATATGTATATCGAAAAGGTAACCTATGCCCTTGGACGGGATCCAGTCAAAAAGCGCAGAGTCCGCGTCGCGACATCGGATAATCTTGAACAGACGATTATCCTCGGGCATGGTTCCACCCGGATTTCCGCCGGGATGTTTTATGATGAAGTGAAACGGGTGGAAGCCCGTATTTCTGAGATGATCGCCGAGCAGAACCGCCGTGGTGCCAAAAAACGGGCACGTCTGGCAGACAGTATGCCGGAGCTTCCCTCGGATGAGCAAAAATAACAACAAGCCGGAAGACCTGCTGATGTCAGCACGGGTTTTCCGGTTTTTGCGTTATTCGTTACAGCTGAATGGTTTCCGGCGCAGCGGTAAACGAGCTGATGACCGCGACAGCGCCTTCTTCAAAGTAGAGGACAGCAAATTTACCGTCATCGACCGCGTACATCCGGGTCAGGCTGGGGTTTGCGTCCAGCATTGCCTGTTTTGCTTCGGCAGAAGTATCTTCCGTTACTTTGCCGGTGATGCGAATCCAGCGTCCATCGGGCGTCATGCCGCAGATTTCGACCTTGGGGTTTGCGATCATCTGCTTATAGACGTTTTTCTGGTTGCTGGTGGTAATGTAGAGTTTACCGTTATAGACCATCTGAGCGCCGAAAGGGCGGACTCTGGGCTGGTCGCCCTCGACCGTCGCGAGGTACCAGGTTTTAGCCTGCTGTAAGAATTCGAGTACTTTTTCCATAATCGAACCATCCTTTCCTGGGAAATAAAAGTGATCATGAATGTTGACAGATGGAGAATTCTGTCTTATACTAATATTATACTACTTTAAAACAAAAAAGCAAGACGTTAAAAATAAACAAATGTAAAAGGAGATTGCAGCATGAACATCAAGGAGCAGGCTGCCGCACTCGCGGCACCCTATGAACAGACCATTCTGGAGTATCGCCATTATCTGCATGCCCATCCGGAACTGTCTTTTGAGGAATTCGGGACGGCAGCTTTTATCCGGGAGCACCTTGCCCAGTCTGGTGTTGCCGAAGAACCCGGCTACAGCGGCAATGCGGTCGTCGGCATGATTGACAGCGGCGTACCCGGTCCGACGATTGCTTTCCGTGCGGATATTGACGCGCTGCCGGTCGATGAGGACAATGATCTGCCCTATCGTTCAACCGTTCCCGGTGTCATGCACGCCTGCGGGCACGACTGTCATGCTGCGATTCTGCTTTGCCTGGCGGATTTGATGAACAAAAACCGCGATATCCTCAAAGGAAAGGTCAAGTTTATCTTCCAGCCTGCTGAGGAAAAGTTTCCCGGCGGTGCGGTCACCCTCTGTCAGGAAGGCGTCATGAAAGACGTCGATTATATTTTCGGCTGTCATGT
>CALWWT010000014.1 GCA_944385325.1 uncultured Clostridia bacterium
AGGCTGTCGAAAAAGTTCAGGTTATAAGCGGCTTATTCAGAAATCCTATAGTTTACAAGTACACTGCAAGTTTTTTAAAGCAGGTCCAGGGGCGGACGGTTCGCGTTGCAAACAGGCTTTCTGGGAAAGCCTGCTCTGGGCGCGCCCTCGGCGCGCAACCCCTAAAAAACGTAGCCGTTGCCGCGGCAAGCGGCAACGGCGGACAAAAATCAGAAATATTGACTTTATCGACAAGCTCAAAATATAAGTGTTTTGGAATATTTTCGTTTTTTGCTTGCAATTTCGGCTTTTGGCTGGTATAATAAAAAGGCTGTCCGGAAAAATGGCTGGGGAAATTGCACCTGTCCTTATTTCCGGCTGACTGCTTGAGAACTGCCGTATGGTATGCCGCCGCAGAGTTTCTGGAAGGCGGCAAAAGTCCCATTTTCCCGGCGTTTTTCACCGGCTTTTTCTAACTCTGTTATAAAAAATAGGGGTTGACAAACCGGGAACCTTTATACTATAATTAACCTTGTGGCATTATGAGGTGTCGAGATGAAAATGGATTTAAAACAGCTATTTGACCTTGTCGGAGAAAAACAGGAAATCAACTGTGACTTCGACTTTTCAAATGAAAACCTGTATGGCACTGCACCCTTTACGCAGCCCCTTCGGGTGACTGGAAAGATTGAAAACCGGGCTGGAGTGGTAAGGCTCGTTTTCAGTGTGAAATCTGTCCTTTCGCTTTGTTGCGACCGCTGCTTGAAGGCGTTTGAAAAGGCTATTGATTATAGCTTTTCACACATTATCGTCAGGGAACTGTCCAATGCGGATGATGAGGAATTCGATTACGTTGTCTGCGCGGATGGCATTCTTGATCTGGAAGAGCTGGTAAGAGCTGATCTGATGCTGGAACTGCCTACCAAAGTTCTGTGCAAAGAGGATTGCAAGGGGCTCTGTCCGAAGTGTGGCAAGGATCTTAATCTCGGCAGCTGTGACTGCAAAACGAAGGACATTGATCCGAGATGGCAGGCGCTGTCCGATCTGTTCTCCTGAAAAACCAAAAGACTGGGGACAATCAGTAACTGAGCAATCAGTTTGCCGCAGCTCCCCGATTTTACCATGAAATAAAATCAAGGAGGTGCCTAACGATGGCAGTACCGAAGAGAAAAGTATCGAAGGCAAGAAGAGATAAAAGACGCAGCGCAGTCTGGAAACTGAATGTTCCTGCATTCTCCAGATGCCCCAACTGTGGCGAGCTGAAAGCGCCTCACAAGGTTTGCGGCAGCTGTGGTTACTATAACGGCGTCGAGGTTATCCACAAGGAAGCTTGATCGACCCGTGTTTAAACGGAAGACGACGCCCGATAAGGCCCCCGCTTTATCGGGCGTTTTTTTGTAAAAGTGGTTTATCCGGGGAGTATCCCGGTGAAGATAGAAAGAAAGGATGATGAGAATGGCGAAACCTGTAGTTGCGGTTGTAGGACGCCCGAATGTCGGTAAATCGACCTTGTTCAACAAGCTGATCGGTCAGAGTCTTTCGATCGTTGAAAACACGCCCGGCGTCACCCGTGACCGAATTTATGCGGAATGTGAATGGTTGGGGCACAGCTTTATGCTGGTGGATACCGGCGGTATCGAACCTCAGTCGGATGATGTGATCCTTTCGCAGATGCGCCGTCAGGCAGAGGTTGCAATTGAAAGGGCTTCGGTCATTATTCTGGTTGTGGATGTCCGGGACGGCGTAACGGCGACCGACCATGACGTTGCACAGATGCTGCTCAAGAGCGGCAAACCGGTAATCCTCTGCGTCAATAAATGCGACGGTGTCGGCGATGTACCGGCTGAGTTTTACGAGTTTTATAATCTGGGTCTGGGAGACCCGATTGCAGTTTCTTCGGTCCATGGTCATGGAACCGGTGACCTGCTGGATGAGGTATTGCGCTATCTTTCGCCGGAAGATGAGGACGATGAGGAAGATGACGTTATTCGTGTGGCTGTTATCGGTAAACCGAATGTCGGTAAATCTTCTCTGATTAACCGGATGGCCGGTGAAGAGCGGGTTATCGTATCGGATATTGCCGGTACAACACGCGATGCGGTCGATACCGGGGTGGAAAATGAGTAGGGAAAATTTTTGTTTATTGATACAGCCGGTATCCGCCGTAAATCCAAGGTTTTGGATAATATCGAACGGTATAGTGTCTTGAGAGCGTTTATGGCAGTTGACCGTGCGGATGTTGCAGTTATTGTCATTGACGCAACGGTTGGTTTTACCGAACAGGATTCCAAAGTTGCCGGATATGCGCATGAACAGGGTAAAGCCTGTATTGTTGCGGTCAATAAATGGGATGCGGTTGAAAATAAGACCGATAAGACGATGAAAGAATTCACCGATCGTCTCGAAAAGGATTTCAGCTTTATGAGCTATGTCCCGTTTATCTTTATTTCGGCGATGACTGGCCAGCGGGTCAGCAGACTGTATGAGCTGATTCATGTTGTTGCGGAAAGAAATGCTTTCCGTGCGACGACCGGCCAGCTGAATGATCTTTTAAGTGTTGCAGTTGCCCGCGTGGAGCCGCCGTCTGATAAGGGAAAACGGCTGAAGATCTATTATATGACCCAGGCTTCCACTAAACCACCGACATTTGTCGCATTTGTCAACCGAAAAGACC
>CALWWT010000015.1 GCA_944385325.1 uncultured Clostridia bacterium
TAAAGTCAACCGCTGGTCTTCTATGTCCGCCGTTGCCGCCTGCTGCGCCAACGGCTACGTTTTTTTAGGGATTGCGCGCCAAGGGCGCGCCCAGGGGCTGCGCCCCTGGACCTGCTTTCCGTTCTAGAGTAAACTTTGGATGAGTTTTAGCGATTTCCAAAATTCTCCAAAATACTTTTTCGACACTCTAACCACTGGTAAACCAGTGGTCCAGTCTGTCGAGAAAGTCAATCGCTCGTCCTCTTTTTCCGCCATTGCCATGCTCCGCATGGGCAATGGCTGCGTTTTTTTTATGGAGTTGCGCGCCAAGGCGCGCCCAGGGCAGGCTTTCCCAGAAAGCCTGTTTGCAACGCGAACCGTCTGCCCCTGCACCTGCTGTTCTCTAAACAAGGGTTTATCCAATCTTGAGCAGTCAATTTGCCAATCTCAAAAATGTTTTTCGACAAGCTCATTTATTGCCCATTCTCCCAGCCCAAGCCGGGCAATCGCTGAAAAAGAACGAGCAAGCGGCTTTACCGACAGCCGGCGTTTGGGTGAAAACCAAAATTTAATTTTTTCGCAGGAAAATGTGAAAATCACTTTTGACCTGTTTTATGTTTTGTGTTATAATACAAAATGAAGGTATTTTGGATGAAATGGGGCTTTTTATGCAGGATGTCGTCAATATTGCTGTGGTTGATGATCTGGCTTCCGACCGGGAGTCGGTCCGCGCTCTCCTGCTCGGCTACGCCGAAAATCACCGGCTTGACTGGCAGATAACCGGGTTTGACAGCGGAGAGGAGTTCCTCCTTGCTGCCGCGGACAGCCATTTTGACGCGGTTTTTTTGGACATCGTCATGAACGGTATCGACGGAATGGAAACTGCCCGCAGGCTGCGCAGGGATTTTCCCGATATGCCGCTCGTCTTTGTCACCACTGAACAGGACTATGCCGTCGAAGGCTACGAGGTCGAAGCCGCCGGCTTCCTTTTAAAAGAACACCTCTCGCCTGACGGCAGGTTTGAACGGCTGATGCAGCGGCTGTCTGCCAGAATCCAGCTGAATCAGGTCATCCAGCTGTCAGACGGGAATGTTTCCATCCAAATGCCGGTGAACGATATCTATTATGTCGAAGTGCTCAACCATGATATGCTGCTCCATACCAAATCAGGCACCCACCTTCTGCGGATGACAATGACGGATATGAAAAAACTGCTGCCGGATGACGGCAGGTTTTTCGAATGCCACAGAGGCATCGTCATCAATCTGGATACCATCGCTGCTCTGGGCAGCCAGGTCGTCACGATGAAAAACCGCGATATCCTGCCGGTCAGCCGGCGCCGCCGTCCCGGGCTGGAACAGGCTTTTGCCGACAGGTCCATCGCCCGCATCAGGAGAACTACTTAATATGACAGAATCTTTCTTTTATGTCCTGTGCACCACCCTTCCAAGCCATATCATCGCTTTCGCGCAGTTTTGGGACTACCCGTGGCGCTCCAAAAAGCTTGCCGTCACTCTGATATCTGCCAACCTGCTGTTTAAAATGCTGACCATGATCGGAGCGATGCAGAATGGCTGGAACACCAGGGTAATCGAACTGCTGATCTCGCTGGTCGGCGCGGCAATCTATTTCTTCTTTATCCGGGCAGATAAATTCAAGCTGCTGTTCAGCTATGTGCTGATCATCGATTACCTGGTCGTTGTGCGCGGTATCGCGTCATTTATCAGCACAAGACTGCTGCATTCCGACTTCCAGTCCTGGCAGGCGAGCATGATCTGTATCGTTATCTACCTGCTGACGCTGCCCTGGATGATGCACTTCTTCCGGAAAATGTCCTTCCGCATCTATCAGACCGATGCTCCGGCAGTCTGGCACACCATCTGGCTGATCCCGGCGCTGACAACGCTTGTCGTGCTGCTGTTTACAAATACCTATCGTGCCGACAGCGCCGAAAACTGGCGTGCACTGCTGGCAAGGCTCAGCCTGATGTGTTCGACCCTTGTGGTCTGCTTCATACTGGTGCGGACGATGAGCGAGATCGGACGCAAGGCTGCCCTTGAGGAACAAAACCGTCAGAATCAGTATATCCTCTCGCTCCAGCGCAGCCAGTTTGCCGCTTTGCAGGACCATATCGAACAGATCAGACGGGCTCGGCATGACCTCAGGCAGCATCAGAATATTATACAGGCTTTTCTGGATTCCGGAAATACCGACGCGATGCGCGCCTATCTCCGTGAACTGTCCGATTCGGCTGCTGTCGATTCGCCGCGCGTTTTTTGCAGGAATTATCCGATAAACCTGCTGCTCAATCACTACGCCGGCGTTTGTGATCAGCTGCATATCCCTTTTGAATGCGTCGCGGCACTGCCGGAAAAACTGCCTGCCGGTGAACCGGACGTCTGCGTCGTGATCGGCAATCTGCTGGAAAACGCGCTGCACGCCTGCACCGGTCAGCCGCAGCCGTGGGTCAGGATCGTGATCAAAATGGTTCCCGGTCAGTGCGGGCTGACCATCCTGGCGGACAATTCCGCACCTGTACCACCAAAAACCAGGGCGGATGGCAGTTTTATCTCGGATAAGGGTGAAAATAGCGGCATCGGTACCCAGTCTGTCCAATACATCGCAAAACAGTACGGCGGAACCGCCGATTTCCATTGGGAAGACGGACGGTTTATGGCTTCGGTTTTTCTCAACCTGCCGCCGGAAAACGCGGAAAACCCGCCTGACCCGGAAGGTTGACCGGCTTTTGGGCATGAATAAACGCCTTCCCTTTCACCCGGCAAAGGTGATTGGGAAGGCGTTTTTGTACATATGAAACCCCGGCTTTGCCCAAACTCAAGCCGGGGTTTGTTAGCAGTGTTTCAAATTTACGCCATTCAGCTGCCGGTCGCGATCAGCGCATCTGCCTCTGCCCGGGTCAGCTTATCACATTCGACCATCCGGTCAACTACCTGTGCCATCCGCTGAACGGCAAGCTCCGGATTGACGTCCAGCGAATAGGCAGACGGCGCGTTGGGAAGCCCCGCAAGCAGGACCGCCTGATAATCGGTCAGCTCGGACGGCTCACAGCCGTAATACCCGAGGGACGCCTCTCGTATCCCGTAATAATTGCTGCCAAAATAGATTGTGTTGACGTATATCTCGAAAATTTCTTGCTTTGTGCAGACCGACTCCAGCTCAAACGCGACAAATACCTCGGCAAATTTGCGTTCCATCCGCTTTTCCTGGGTAAAATACTCGTTTTTCGCGATCTGCTGGGTGATCGTGCTGCCGCCTTCGACAAACGACATCGTCCGGATATCGTTGAACGCGGCACGCATGATCGCAAACGGGTCTACTCCGCCGTGACTGAAAAACCGCTTGTCCTCGACCGATATCACCGCGTCAATGTAAATTTCGGGCAGCTGGTCATAATATACATACCCTTCCATACTCTGGATGGATTCCACCTTCTCCGTGACCGGCGTCTCAGTCACCGCCTCGCGGTACATCTGGTACCCCTGCCATGCGAACACGCCAGCCGTCACCATCCCTGCGGCGATTCCCAGCGAAACCACCACCGCAATCAGCCGCAGCGTCCCTTTCAGCAACCGTTTCAAACGTCCTCTCCCCTTACCCTACACCTCCGGCGGCAGCAGCCGCATTCAGAACAGATAAAACATCTGATCGATCTCCGATGTGAGCGCTTGGCTTGCCTTCCGGATATTCTCCGGGTCGCGCCCTTTGAGCGCACGCCGCAGCCGCTTTTCCGCTTCATCCAGCCCGCGCCGGCTTTCCCGCGGAATATCCCGGCGGTTGAGTTCCCCCAGCCGCCCCAGCACCGCTTCGGCAGCGTCCCGGCATGCCGCTTCCTCCCGGCGCGCGTGGTCCTCGCGGGCATAGCGCTGCGCGTCCATGACTGCCCGCTCGACTTCCCGGCGGGAAAGGTTGCCAAAAGCCGTGATGACAATTTCCTGCGTCCGTCCGGTCGCCAGGTCGCGGGCAGTCACCTGCACCATCCCGCTTGCGTCTATTTCAAAGGTGACCGCGATCTGCACCATCCCGCGCGGCGCACGTTTCAGCCCGCCCAGCTTAAAACTCCCCAGCAGACGGTTGCCCCGGGTCATCTGGCGTTCGCCCTGGTAGACCTTGATCTCGACCGAGTTTTGGAAGTTGGCAGCTGTTGTATAGACCGCCGTTTTTTTGACAGGAATCGTCGTATTTCGCGGTATGATCGGTGAAAATACGCCGCCCATCGTCTCGATCCCCAACGTCAGCGGCGTTACATCCAAAAATGCCAGCCCGTTCAGTTCGCCATTCAGTGCCGCCGCCTGCAATGCCGCGCCGATCGCGACGCTGCCGTCTTCACAGGAAAGATGCTCCCCTACGGCAAACGGCTGCTGCCCCATCATCAGCCGCAGTGCACCGCGTATCGCCGGTATCCGGGTGCAGCCGCCCACCATCAGCACCTTGTTGATATCCTCCGGGCACAGACGGGAATCGGACAATACCTGCCGCACCGGTTCCAGCGTCATTTCCACCAATGGACGGATCAGCTGTTCAAATTCGACCCGGGTGACCACCGTTTCAAAATCCACCGGCTCTTTTCCGCCGACCGGCAGTTTAACCGAAACCTTCGCTTCCGGTTCGGTTGAAAGGGTGACTTTCGCCCTTTCGGCTTCACAGGTCAGCAGCCCGGTGATCAGCGGGCTGTCCAGCAGATGGCTGTCCGGCTGCCTGCCGTCCGCCAGCATCCTGCCAAACTGCGCCGCCGCCCGTCTGTTCAGCAGCTCATACAGCACCCGGTCGAAGTCCACGCCGCCCAGGCGGCTGTTGCCTGCCGCTGCCAGCACCTTGATCTGCCCTTCCCGGATATCCAGCACCGATACGTCAAAGGTGCCGCCGCCAAGGTCGTATACCATCACCTTGGACACCGGCTCGCGGTGGATGCCGTACGCCAGCGCTGCCGCCAGCGGTTCACTCAGCATCTGCCGCACCGTCAGCCCGGCAATCGTCGCGGCGTCACGGGTCGCCTGCCGCTGTGCGTCGGTAAAATACGCCGGCACGCTGATGACCGCTTCCACCGGTTCGCCGAGATACTCTTCGGCGTCCTCCTTAAGCTGCCTTAAAATCATCGCCGAAACTTCCGCCGGCGAATACTGGTGCCCGTCGATTTTGAACCGCGCAGATGTCCCCATCTCACGCTTGATCGACCAGATCACCCGCTCAGGTGTCTGCTCCCACTGGCGTACAGCCGCTTCTCCCACCAGCCGTTTTCCTCCCGCGAGTGCCACGACAGAAGGTGTCATCCGGTTCCCATCGCGGTTTGGAATCATTACCGGTGCGCCATCCTGATAGACCGCCGCGCAGGATTTCGTTGTCCCAAGGTCGATACCGATCAGTTTGCCCATCGTCTGCCGTCCTTTCTGCCGGGAGTTTACCGGCGTAATCAGCCTGTGTCATTTATCTAAGTTTATTGTAAACTTCTCCTGCCCTTCCGTCAAGCGATTTCATACAATCGTTACACTAAGTTTACCGGCGGCACAGTGCCTGTGCTCCCAGTTTGCCAATGTGGTACCACGTCTCTGGTGCTCAGCACTCGACGGCTTCGACCACGCTCTGCGGAATGCTCCCACTTTCCCACAGACAGGAAAAAACCTGAACATTTCCCAATGGTTTAGAAAATGCTCAGGTGGCGTGTCGCCACAGACAGTTCGCGATGATCGCCCGCGTTCCGACGGGCTCGGTCGTGAAAGAAACAACCTGAGCGAACGCGGCACAGTGCCTGTGCTCCCAGTTTGCCAGGATTCGTTCACGCCTTTGGAGCTCAGCAACCCAACCTTGCTTCCACGCTCGTGACGATAAAATTTCTGAAAAAACTACCCATCTGTTCACGCGAGCGCAGAGCGAGTGCCAATTTTACGCACTCAGTGGGGTCGGTAATGACAAGAAGTTTAGGTCAAGCCTTTTCAAAGGCTTGCAGGAGTCCAGAGGGCGGCGCCCTTTGGTCGCTCCATCGCAATGGAGCGAAATCTCTTATCCCGAAATAAAATCAGGATGGGGAGGGAAAACTGTCCGGTGGACAGTTTTCCCGTGGGGAGACCCTATTAAGGGGTCTACCTATGAAAGAAGTGGGTTCGATGCCCACTTCTTCCATAAAAAACGAGCGAGCTGTTCACTACCAGTTACGCACGCGCTGCAAATACGTGGGCCGGCACGGCGCTGACAGGTTTTTGACCTGTTCCCCTCTTTAACTGTCCGGCGGACAGTTAAAGACGGTATAATCTTCCCAAGTCATTTTTGTCAAATACAGCAATTCTCACCTGCACCGATTGGTAAAAATTAACATGTTCATCTTACAAAGACACCACATGAACGAAAACAACAGCATTTTTACCGCGAAATGCTTGACAAACCCGCTCTTTTCAGCTATAATGACTACAACAATGATAAACGCAGTGAAGGAGATAAAGTCCCCTTTCCCACTTTTCAGAGAGCTGCCGGTTGGTGCAAGGCGGTATTGGGGTTCGGACAGCTGGCTCCTGAGCAGCCCGCCGAAAGGTTATTTTTTCTCAGTAGGACGGGACGGGATTCTCCCGTTACAGGGATGGGTATTCGCCGTTATGGATAAATTACGGCCGATACTGAAAGTGGGTGCGCAGATCGGCTGCCGCCAATGGGAATGGTACCGCGGAAGTATTCAGCTTTCGTTTCCTCTTACCGCTATGAGTGCGGATGGATGGAAACGAGGGCTTTTTTTATTGCTTCCCGATGCCTGTACAAAAAAATGTGTATATCAATTCTTTTCATATCTATCATCAAGAGAGGATCGGTCAACATGAAAAACTATCAGAAATACACCCGTCAGTATTACCCGGTCGCCAATGCGCCCGCTCGCTGGATGACAAAAGACCATATCGAAAAAGCGCCCGTCTGGTGCTCGG
>CALWWT010000016.1 GCA_944385325.1 uncultured Clostridia bacterium
CGGTCAGCTCGGAAAGGGTCTTCCCCTCTTCTTTTAGCTTGACTGCATAGGACAGCATCAGTCCCTGTCCCATTGAAGCGGCCAGCGAGTCGACAACAATAACTTTTGAACCGGGATATTTTTCCATAATGTCTGCCGCAGCAATGCAGCAGCTCTGATAAGTTCCAGAAAGTCCGGACGAAAAAGCAAGATGAAAGATGTCTTTCCCCTCTTTGACAATTTTTTCAAAGGAGTTATATGCTTTTTCAACTGTGACTTGGGATGTTTTAGGCATGGCACCGTTTCGGATCATGTCAAAAAATTCCTTTGGAGAAAGACTGTCCTCAGCGGCGCTGTCGTATTCTTTGTCACCAATCAGATAGGTCATTCCCAGAAGATTGATGCCGTGAGACTGGTAGTATTCGCGGGGCATATCACAGGTTGTTTCTGTAGAGAGAACATATTCTCTTTCGGAGTTCATTGGCATTCATCCTTTCGTACGGCTATAAGCCATCGTATTCATTGATCTTTATTATAACCCATATAAGGTAAAATTGCAATGATGTATAAAATACAATAGTACAACTTCATGAAATTGTGCAAACAGACAAATTTTTCTAAAAGTACCAAATACCCCCTTGATTTTCTTGGAAAATCGGGTACAATATATATTGTTAGCACTCAAAACTTTGGAGTGCTAAATGCAAAATCGTAAATAAAGCTTAATCAATGAATACAGGAGGCTTTCATATGAATATCAAACCGCTGGCAGACAGAGTAGTAATTAAAATGACAGAGGCTGAGGAAGTCAGCAAAGGCGGTATCATTCTCGCCGGTGCGGCTAAGGAAAAACCCTCCGTTGCGGAAGTTGTCGCAGTCGGCAAAGGCGGCATGGTTGACGGTCACGAAGTCGTGATGGAGCTCAAAGTCGGCGACAAGGTGCTGGTCGGTCAGTATGCCGGCAGCAAGGTCAAACTGGACGGCGAGGAATACACCATTGTCCGTCAGTCGGAAGTTCTGGCAATCGTTGAATAATGTACCGGGAAAACTGATTCCCATTTTGTAAGAGAAAGAGGTAATATACCATGGCAAAACAGATCATTTATGGCGAGGAAGCAAGAAAAGCACTCCAGACCGGTATTGACAAACTGGCAAATACCGTTAAAATCACCCTTGGCCCGAAAGGCAGAAACGTTGTCCTGGATAAAAAGTACGGCGCTCCGCTGATCACCAACGACGGCGTTACCATTGCAAAGGAAATCGAGCTGGAAGACCCCTTTGAGAACATGGGCGCGCAGCTGGTCAAGGAAGTTGCGACCAAGACCAACGACGCTGCCGGTGACGGCACCACCACCGCTACCCTGCTGGCACAGGCGCTGATCCGTGAAGGCATGAAGAACGTTGCCGCAGGCGCTAACCCCATGATCGTCAAGAAAGGCATCCAGAAAGCGGTTGACGCAGCTGTCAACGCTGTTATCGCAAACTCCAAGATGGTGGAAGGCTCTGCCGATATCGCAAGAGTCGCAACCATTTCCGCAGGCAACGAAGACGTCGGACAGCTGATTGCCGAGGCGATGGAAAAGGTTTCTACCGACGGCGTTATCACGCTGGAAGAATCCAAGACTGCCGAGACCTATTCGGAAGTTGTCGAAGGTATGCAGTTTGACCGCGGCTACCTCAGCCCCTACATGGCAACCGATACCGACAAGATGGAAGCTGTTCTGGACGATCCGGTCATCCTGATCACCGACAAGAAGATCTCCAACATCCAGGATATCCTTCCCCTGCTGGAACAGCTGGTTCAGGCTGGCAGAAAGCTGCTGATCATTGCGGAGGACATCGAGGGCGAAGCTCTGACCACCCTGATTCTGAACAAACTGCGCGGCGTATTCAACGTTGTCGCTGTCAAGGCTCCCGGCTTCGGCGACAGAAGAAAAGAAATGCTGCAGGATATCGCGATCCTGACCGGCGGCCAGGTCATCACCTCCGAGCTGGGTCTTGAACTGAAAGACACCACGCTGGATATGCTCGGTCATGCAAGACAGGTCGTTGTCAGGAAAGAGACTACCACCATTGTCGGCGGTTCCGGCGAAAAGGATTCCATCGCTGCAAGAGTCCATCAGATCCGTGCACAGCTGGAAACCACCACTTCCGAGTTTGACAAGGAAAAACTCCAGGAAAGACTGGCAAAACTGGCTGGCGGCGTAGCTGTCATCAAGGTCGGCGCTGCAACCGAGATCGAGATGAAGGAAAAGAAACTGCGCATCGAAGACGCGCTGGCTGCTACCAAGGCTGCTGTTGAGGAAGGTATCGTTGCAGGCGGCGGAACCGCTCTGATCAATGCGATTCCTGCTGTCAAGGCCTGCATGGACGAAGTTTCCGGCGATGAAAAGACCGGTGTCAGCATTGTTCTGAAAGCGCTGGAAGAGCCTGTCCGTCAGATCGCACTCAACTCCGGTCTGGAAGGCAGCGTCATTATCGACAAGATTCTCAGCTCCGGCAAGATCGGCTACGGCTTTGACGCATACAAGGAAGAATACTGCGACATGATCTCTTCCGGTATCGTCGACCCGACCAAGGTCACCAGAAGCGCACTCCAGAACGCTGCTTCGGTCGCCGCAATGGTTCTGACCACCGAAAGCCTGGTTACCGATATCAAGGAACCGGAACCCCCTGCAGCTCCCGCAGCAGGCGGTATGGGCGGAATGTACTAATTCTCCCGTTCCTGTCACAGCTTAATAAAGACGAAATCCCGTCCACTGCTTTGGTGGGCGGGATTTTTGGCGTTTTGGGTCATTCTTTTTCCCACAAAAGGGTAAACTGTTCGGGATGATTCGCAAACAGCTTTACCAGCTGGTCATAGGATAATTCATTGACCGGCTGGGACAGGAAGTAAACCTGGCTGACCAAACCGACATCCTTTCCGTTTCCGGCAATCAGGTATTCGCTGGCGGTATTCTCCCCAATCACCAGATCATTCCAGGAAGAGGACGTCATTGAGAATACGACGGCGTTCTGACCGTCTTCCAGTTCAATCGTTCTTGAATAAACGCTTTCCCACTCGGTTCCGTACAGACGTGCGATCATATCGCCGTCTGACTGCTGTACAACCTGGATATTCTGGGTGTCCGGATTGTATACGACCGAATGGACATTGTTTTTCATAAAGATTCCTGTGCCTGCCGCAAGCCCGATTACTATGAGTGCGGCGGCTGCCGCTGTCAGGATGCGTTTAACGAGCAGCTCCCGGCGGACTTTTGCGAGTGAATCGGTGCCGATAAAAGCGGTTGACTTTGCTTCTGCGGGATAATGGTTTGTGGTCTGAGCAGCGTACTGTTCCATTTTTTCATACTCCTTTCGGCAGCAGGCGCAGTCTTTTAAGTGTTCCATGACAGCCTGCCTGCTTTCTTTGCTGCAAACGCCGTCGGCGTAGAGCGGCAGCAGATCGTTGATAATGGCACATGGGTATTTCATTCTGACTTCATCCTTTCCTGCAGCCTGCATCTTGCCCGGTGATAGGTGACCCGGGCCCAGCTTTCGGTTTTTCCAAACAATCCGGCGATCTCCCCAAAACTGCGTTCCCCAAAAACCCGCAGCCAGATAACCTCCCGGTAAGGTTCTTCCAGCTGGTGCAGCAGTTTAAAAAGCCGGTCGGACATTTCCCTGTCCAGCAGCATTTCTTCCAGACTGCCGGAGGCGGGTTCGGGAACACAGGCATCTGACCTGTATTTTTGTTTGCGCTTAAGACTCAGCCAGTAATTTTTGGCAATGCCGCAAAGCCAGCTTTCAATGGCGCAGTCGCCCCTGAACTGATGGATTTTTTTCAGTGCCTGAAAGAAGGTTTGCTGTGCAACATCCTCAGCGTCCGATGGGTTACCGGTCAGAGACAGCGCATAGCGGTAGACCACCTGATAACAGGTAAGATAAATCTGGTCAAAATCCTGCGTCAATTTTTTCCCTCCTTTTGTCCGGGTGTTCATCTGTTAGACGCATGAAAAGCTGATTCGTTACAGATTTTTCAGCGAGTTCAAAAAATAACACCCACAGTTTTCTCTGCGGGTGTCACGATAAGCCGGATTTTATCTGTTATCTTTTGTATATTGTCTTGTTTTTCCGGACTGGCGGCCGGAAGAATGACTTCCCTGGTTTTTCAGCCAGATGAGCCATAACCCATGCAGTACCAGCTGGTCATCAAAGATAATCGGATGTTCACAGCAGGCGGTAATCGTTTTTTCCAGCGCGCCGCCGGTTGCAATGACCGTCAGCGCCTCTTCCGGTTCACCCA
>CALWWT010000017.1 GCA_944385325.1 uncultured Clostridia bacterium
CATAAATATTGACAGGGTTCAGCCCGGACGCGTAATAAGCGCCGACCGGCGAAAGAATGATCAGGAATTTGACCATCGAGGTGTTGTGCGCGCCAAGGTTGGGCTCGGTCGCGATGCAGAAAGGACGCACATACAGCGAATGACCTTCCGAATAGGGAACCCAGTCCTGATCAATCTCAACCAGCTTTTTCAGCGCCTCGATGCAGAAATCGACATCCAGTTCCGGCATTGCCAGACGCTTGTTGGAGTTGTTCAGCCGCTTGAAGTTCTCTTCCGGGCGGAACAGCTGGATGTGACCGTCCGGCGTCCGGTAAGCCTTTAAGCCCTCAAAAGTCTCCTGGCTGTAATGGAAGACGTTGCAGGCAGGAGACAGCGAGATATCTCCAAAAGGAACGATCTGAGCGTCATGCCAGCCGTTTTCCTTATCCCAGTCCATTGTAAACATATGGTCGGTAAAGACCTTGCCAAATCCAAGCTCCGAATCCTTCGTTTTCTGTTTCGGGCAGTCTGTCAGCTGAATTTTGATTTCCATATCCGAACACCGATTTTTCATTCCGGCAGGTTGCAGCCGGCACGCTGCCGGCACAGCCGACCCGCCGGGTCCGTACCGCAGAACGCGAAAAATGACCCGGTATATTTTGGAACGAAAAAAATCCTTTCTTTCATTTTTCCTTGCAGCAGGCTCAAAAAAACCTGCTGTTTTTCCTTTTAAAAAGTATATCACATACACAAAATGCTGTCAATAAAAAGCCAACTTGCAAAATAAACGAATTTTGCGGCAATTCAGGCGGTTCATTTGTTGCTTGTATGATTTTATTACGATTGTAGGACAAGTGTCTTCTTCTGCCGATTGCGGTTTATCCGCCAAGCATCGTATCCGCCCGGAACACAAACCGGCAGTTTTCCTGTAAATGCCAGCCCAAAAATTCACATTTGGTCAACAGATGCCGGTATCATTCATGTTATACTGCAAAATAGGATATTTTCTACTTTTATCGCAAGCTGTTGTCAGGAGGGCTGCCGCATGTATTCATTCCATCTGCCAAAAATCAGACAAGCTGCCGGCATGATGCTCTGCCTGCTGATCGGCAGTGCCAGTGCGCTCACCGGCTGCGGCAATTTTCCGGCAGAAAGCCGCGAACCGGCAGAGGAGATGGTTTCTTCTTCCGCACAGTCTTCCGCACCGGCTGTCTCGGAAAATCCAGCGGAAAGCGCGCCTTCTGCCGCCTCATCAGACCCGGAAAGCGCTGCTGAAACGGAAAATCCCGAGGTTTCTCAGGCTGAAACTGACCCTGATCTGGAACAGCTGGCAGACAGCTTATCGCTGGAAGAAAAGGTCGGCCAGATGTTCATCGCACGGTGCCCGGCGGAAAATGCGGCCGAAGACGCTGCAAAATACCACCTCGGCGGCTACATCCTGTTTGCCCGCGATTTTGAAAGCAATGACCCTCAGCTGGTCATCCAGAACATCCAGAGCTATCAGGACGCGTCCGATATCCCGATGCTGATCGGAGTCGACGAAGAGGGCGGCACTGTCAACCGGGTGAGCAGATACCCGGCTTTCAGGGAAACGCCGTTTTTGTCTCCGCAGCCGCTCTATGCTTCGGGCGGATGGGAACTGATACAGTCGGATACCGCTGAAAAAAGCGAGCTGCTCTTAAGTCTTGGCGTCAACGTCAATTTCGCGCCGGTCTGCGACGTCTCCCAGAACCCGGAAGATTTTATATATGACCGGTCGTTTGGCGGCGATGCTTTTCAAACCGCCCAATATGTCAAAACCGTGGTCACCGTCATGAAAGAGGAGGGCATCGGCTCTGTTCTCAAACATTTCCCCGGATATGGCAACAATCTGGATACCCATACCGGCATTGCATACGATGACCGGTCGTTTGACAGCTTTTCCGATTCGGACTTTATCCCGTTTGAGGCCGGTATTGACGCGGGCGCTGATATGGTGCTCGTCTCCCACAATATCGTGGGCTGCATGGACAGCGAAAAGCCCGCCTCCCTTTCGGCAACTGTCCATGAAATTCTGCGCCGCCGGCTTGGGTTTGACGGCGTGATCGTGACCGACGACCTGAGCATGGACGGTGTCCGCGACTTCACCGACGACCAGCAGGCGGCTGTCCTGGCAGTCCTGGCAGGGAATGACCTCATCTGCTGCACCGATTACCGGACACAGATCCCGGCTGTCATTCAAGCGGCAGTCTCCGGGGAAATACCCGAACAGAGGATCGACGAGGCTGTCCTGCGTATCCTTAAAATGAAGCAGTCGCTCGGGCTGCTGCCAGACAGCTGAAAAGGAAAAGGATGTGATCGACGCGCCCGCATGGCAGCAATCACATCCCTTTTTTATCCTATCCCGTCTCAGCAGTTTCCGCAGCTGTCCGGCAGAGAAGGCTGCGCGGATAAAAACTCCGCAAACGCCTGCTCCGGCATCGGCTTTGCGTAATAAAACCCCTGGAGCCAATCGACCCCTGCCAGACGCAGCTTCTGTGCGGCAAGCTCGTCCTCCACGCCCTCCGCTACAATGTGGCAGCCCATCTGGTGGAACAGGTGAACCATCGTCTCCACCATCGCGCAGGAACGCCTGTCCCGCGGGTATCTGCTGATAATGCTCTGGTCCAGCTTGACGCAGGAGATCGGTATTTCCAGCAGATTGGAAAGGTTGGAGTAACCTACCCCAAAATCGTCCAGGTAAAACCGCAGCCCCATCTCCCGCAGCTGGTTGATGATCCGGCACATCCTTTCAGGGTCTTCACTCAGCACCCGCTCGGTGATCTCGATCTTCAGCCGCTCCGGACGCACCTGGTGCCGCCGCAGGCTGTTCCCGATCCGGACGATCAGCTCATTGCTTGCAAACTGATGCGCCGACATGTTCAGCGATACCGACTCCAAATCCTGCTTTCCGCTTCCCAAAAACCGGCAGACCTCTTCCAGCGCAAACCAGGTCAGCTCATCGATCAGCCCGTTTTCCTCTGCCAGCGGGATAAATACCCCCGGTGAGATCAGCTTCCCATCCCGGTCGCGCATCCGCATCAGCGCTTCAGCGGAATTATACCGCCCGCTCCGGCAGTCATATAACGGCTGGTACCATATCTCCAGACGCTTTTCCCGGACTGCCTGCCGCAGCAGGGTCAGGATCTGCCGGTCACGCTCCCAGCAGGCAAACAGCCGCTGGTCAAACCGGACCATCCGCTCCTTGCTCCCATTATACCGGAAGCTGTAGTTGATAAACTCGATGATGTTGGAGCAGCTCCACTGCTCCCCCCGGTAGACCACTTCCGCACAGCGCGCCGAAAGCAGCGTGCTGACTTCACCCACCTGCCAGGGCTGCCCGAACCGCTGCCCGACCGCGTCTGCCCAGCGCTCTGCCTGTGTCTCCCCCTGATAGGGCAGCAGTACGCAAAACTCGACATTCCCGATCCGGTACGCCTGTACCTGCGGCGAAAGCTCGCTCAGCCAGCGCCCGACTTCATACAAAAAGGCATCCCCGTTGTCGGTGCCGTAATACTGGTTGATCAGATTGAACCGGGTAAGCGAAACCGCAATGACCTGAAAAAAACTGCGCTGCCGCATCCTCCGCCCGATCTGCCGGTACAGGCTGCCTCTGTTGCCCAATCCGGTCTGGCTGTCCAGCTCGATCCGGCTGCTTTGGAAATTAAAAAGCATGATAATATCTGTAATGATCATAATGCCGCCGTTGAGCAGATGATCCGGATACAGCAGCTGAAAAGCCGTCAGCAGGATGACCACCGGCGGCAGGGTTCGGATGACCTGCCGGGTGGATTTGCTCAGATGCCGCCAGTTGAGCACTGCGCTTGCCATTATCACTGCCACATCTGCCGCCATCAGGCAGTAACCGATCCGGTTGAGCGGTCCGCGCTGGTAACGGTTGTCCCCGTCAAACCAGAACAGGAATCCGGTAAACGGATTGCTGACGACCAGCGCCATATAACCGGCTGTAACCCCGATAAACAGCTTTCGCAGCCGGTGCATCCAGACCCGTTCATAGACATGTTCGTAAATGATCTCCACCAGATAACAGGCAACCACCGTCACCATCAGCAGGATCAGGATAAAATAACTGCTGTTGATCAGCAGATGGAGCCACTTGGGTATGTATTCCGCGACATTTTCCAGCGAACGGACACACAGAATGTTCAGTATTATCGAAGCGATCGTCAGCAGGAGGCTGGCAAGATAAAATCTGCTCTTGCGGGAATACGGCCACCTTTTTCCATAATAATTGATCAGCAGGATGATGCCCACTACCAGGGAAAATACTTCTGTCGCCAAAGACCAATCAATCAAAATGATTTCCTTTCCAGACACTTGATTTTTAAAGGGCAGGCTGCCCAGCCCGGGACAGCTAATCCGGTACCCCCTTTAAAAATAGTCCAACGTTCTATAGGAGACATTATACCATATTTTGAGATTAAAATAAACCAGCAATTAAAAATATATAATAAAATCTTTAATATTAAATTTGTTGAAGTTGTTTAACAAATTTCCAAAACTTATGACAGGACAATGGCAGTTGTTGCGGTATGCGAAAGGAAATTTAATTTCACAGAAGATGGATTGCGTATATTTTGTATGCTTTTTGCATAAAGTGTCGGGCTGCCCATTGCCGGAAAAAACGAACATCGAGCGAACACTGAGCGAACATTGGAGCGAACTCCAAGCGAGCACTGAGCGAACATTGTTACCGACAAAAGCGAACATTGTTACCGACAAAAGCGAACATTGTTACCGGCAAAAGCGAACATTGTTACCGGCAAAAGCGAACATTGTTCGCTAGAGTATAGAGTATAGAGTATAGAGTATAGAGTATAGAGTATAGAGATTAGAGTATAGAGATTAGAGAAAAAAGAGGGGAGAAAAAACTCACGGCAGAATTTCGCCCGTTACATTTCTGCCGGTCTGTAACACATGCACCGTTACATTTTGCGCATTTTGTAACGCTTATGGGGCAGATGACGTGTACATTGTAACGCATATGCTGTTACATTTTGCGCATTTTGTAACGCCAGATAAAGAGAGAGAGAGAAGAGAGAGAGAAAGAGAAAGAAAAAAGAGGGGAGAAAGTTCGCGGCAATATGCCGCTCCCACCCGCTCTGCTAAAGCGTTCAAAAATTTTTTGAACAAATTTTCGAAAACCTCTTGCCAAACTGCGAAAAGTCTGCTATAATAGAACTATAGCGCAGTTTTATAACAACAAAAAACAGCTGTCCGGGTAATCTCCGAACAGCTGCCTTGACTTGGTGCGGATAGCAGGACTTGAACCTGTATGACCGTGAAGTCACTAGAACCTGAATCTAGCGCGTCTGCCAATTCCGCCATATCCGCATATGGTGCCGGTGGCGGGACTTGAACCCGCACGGTA
>CALWWT010000018.1 GCA_944385325.1 uncultured Clostridia bacterium
CTGCCGAAAGCTGGTTTTGCCTGTCCCAGTTCGAGGTCTTCACTCATTGTGAAGGTTTTGGAAGCGAGGATTCGGTTTTGTGAACAGAAGACTTTTTTCCCGTGAATCTGAACGCCGCACCCTTGAGCGGAAGCAACCACCGGTTTGGTCGTCTGTGCGGTAACCCGGGTACGGAGACTCAGACCGCACCGGACTTCCAGCCTTCTGGAACTGACCGCGCGTGCGTTGACGAAATAGCAGCGCGGGACACACTGGATACTGCATTCTGAATCAGGGAGCTTTTTCAATTCCAGCGTTTTGGAGAAAGGAGCAGCCTGACGGGCAGCCTGCAAAGAATCCTGGCGTTCACTGAGGTAGAGGACACTGACATTACAAACACCGCTGAGTTCCAAACGGTTTTTATTGACCTGAATCTGCTGGATGACCGGGGTTACCCGGGTTTTGAGAATACGAAACACCTCCGGTTCATAATCAGGAAGCAGGAAATCCAGTTCCAGTGATTGTTCCGCCGAGGTATCCAACAAAGTTTCGGTCACGGCAAGTTCCCGGGTCGTCAGCTTCAGTTCCGGCATATGCATCCATCCTTTCCGTCTTTCTTTTACTCGTCCGGCGCAGAATGCCGGAACTGAAACAACATATGCCGGGAAACAGAAAGATAGAACCACCAATCAGTCCCTGAGCATAAAATAAACGCGGCCTGGCAATATACCAAACCGCGTTTGTTTTATCGTATATGCAATTATTTGTTAACAAGTACACGTTTTTTCCATCTGCCCAGCCGGAAGACGATGACTGTAAGCAGCGCACTGGAGACCCAGGAGATCAGCAGAGACAGAAACAGCGCGTAGGGTTCACCATGCGGACGTGCTTCATTTCTGGTCAGATAAGCCAGCAGGTAGGCAATCGGTACACGGATAACGACCGTTGTAATCAACGAAATCCACATCGGGCTGACCGTATCACCGGCACCGCGCATAGTTCCCGACAGGATCTGTGTGACTGCCATAGCGATATAACCAACAGCCAGCACACGAAGCATCTGGTTGCTCAGGGTGATCAGCGAAGGCGTGCTGGTAAACATTTCGATCAGGTATTTGCCGAACAGCAGAATGCACAGTACCAGCACGACCGATGTACCGATACCAAGTTTCAAACCGTTTTTAGTGCCTTCCTCAACCCGGTCAAACCGGTCAGCGCCTACATTCTGACCGACAAAGGTCGTCATAGCCATGCCAAAGCTGAAATTGGGCATCATTGCAAATCCATCGACACGCATGATGATGGTATTGCAGGCGATTACGTCGGTACCCAGAGAGTTGGTCAACGACTGAACGACCAACATTGACATCGAAAAGATTGCCTGGGTAAGACCGGAAGGGAGACCGAGTTTAATCAGTTCTTTGCAAAGTTTACCGTCCAGTTTCAGACTGTGCGCTTCCAGCGCGAGCTCATTTTTCATGCGGAGAATTTTCAGCAGGCAGAGGACAGCCGAAACCAACCAGGAAAGAATCGTTGCCCATGCGGCACCGGCAACGCCCATTTTAAATCCGGCTACAAACAACAGGTCAAGTACGGTATTCATTGCACAGCAGACCAGCAAAAACACAAGCGGCATAAAACTGTCACCAAGTCCGCGCAGAATACCCGAAAGGATATTATAAAATGCAAATGCGATAATGCCAATAAAAATAATTTGCAGATAATCGGCTGCCATATCCAGAATTTCTGCCGGCGTATCCAGCAACTCCAAAAATGGTCGGGAGAGGAATACTCCCATTACTGTCATGATAATTCCGGCAATCAACGTCATTGTCAGTGTGTTGCCGATTGTTTTGGAAAGCATATGAGCGTCTTTTGCACCAAAATACTGTGACACCATAATACCGGCACCGGTCGAAATACCAACAAATAATACAAGCAGCAGGTTGGTAACCGGACCACTTGCACCGACGGCGGCAAGCGCATTATCACCGACATACTGTCCGACGACAATCGAGTCTACGGTGCTGTAAAGCTGTTGGGCAATATTACCGATCAGCAGAGGGATCGTGAACTGGATGATTGCGCCGGATGTACTGCCGACGGTCATATCCCGTGCAGAAAAGAACTGCGAAATTTTGTTTTGTGCCATTTTAAATAATCCATCCTTTCTTTCTCTCAGCGGACAATTGGCAGCATTTACATATTATTGATATAATTTTATCATATAATCCTATAAATAGCAATATATTTTGACCATATCCGTAAAAATCTTACAGATTTTGAAAGAAATGAAAATTTATTTATGAACAGGGCAATAATAGATATATAAAAAAGTCCGGATAGCAATTATAAATTGCCATCCGGATAACAGGGATTTTTCAAACAAACATTTTCTTTCCTTATTCTTTGCTAATCAGTACATCCATCAGCGTACATGCCTGCGGAAAATAAAGACCGGTCTGTTCAGCGGCTTTTTCGGTAAATACCGGCGCACCTGGTGCAGGAGAGGTGCTGTCATAAATCATAAACGGGACAGGCTCAGCCGAATGTGTCTTGATTGCGAGGGGTGTCGGATGGTCGGGAAGTACCATAATCCGGTAATCGCCCATCTCTGCCAGTGCGGATTGTACCGGACCGAGTATTTTACTGTCGATCAGTTCGATTGAGCGGACCTTGTTTTGGATTTCTCCTCTATGTCCGCACTCATCGGGAGCTTCAACATGGACATATACCAGATCCGCGCCCTGTTCAAACGCCTGGATAGCCGCTTTTGCCTTGCCGTCAAAGTTGGTATCAATATATCCGGTGGCTCCTTCTACTTCAATGACCTGCATACCCGAAAGGACACCGATTCCCTTGATCAGATCGACAGCTGAGATGACCGCGCCTTTCAGTCCGGTTTTTTCTGTAAAGTTTGTCAGAGCGGCTTTTCTGCCTTCACCCCAAAGCCAAATTGAGTTTGCAGGATGCTTGCCGGCAGCGACGCGCGCCTTATTGACCGGATGCTCCATCAGAATCCGGTTGCTTTCTTTCATAAGCTGAAGCAGAAGACCAGCTTTTTTGGGGTCAGGAAGATGTCCCGCGACTTTTTGCCCGGAAATATCGTGAGGCGGTGTCAGCTCACCAAGATCGTCCGCAGGGTTATCCCACACCAGGCAATGCCGGTAGCTGACGCCGGGATACAGCCGGACACCTTCAGGCAGTTTTTCGTCCAGCCATTGGATCAGCTGAGCGGCTTCTGCGGTAGAGATATCACCGGCGCAATAATCGACCATGGTTTTGTCTTCAAATTTTCCTTCAGCGCTGAGTGTAACCAGATTGCAGCGAATGGCGTATTCGGAAGGGGAGAGGTCAATACCGATGCTGGCAGCCTCCAGCGGAGAGCGTCCTGTATAGCAGCTGGCAGGATCGTATCCAAGCGCAGACAGATTGGCGACATCACTGCCAGGTTTCATTCCATCGGGTACTGTTTTAGCCATACCAACGATGGATTCCTGAACCAGAGCGTCCATATTTTCCTTATTGGCAGCTTCCATCGGCGTTTTGCCGCCCAGTTCGGCGACCGGAGTATCTGCCATGCCGTCACAGAGAAGAACCAGATATTTCATTATGTCAGCTTCCTTCCAGATAAAATTACTGTATGCAGCAGGTAAGTTATTGACATAGTAACACATTAAAACAGTGTTGTCAAGGCGGCAGTTTTCACAGTTTAAAGCACTTATTTTCGCACTTGTATATATATGCCTGTGCGCAGCGGATATGCCAGCAAACTGAAAAAAGCCGGGCGCCTTTTGTTTTCGGCGTCCGGCTGATATCCTGCGTTATTTGGCAGGGGTTTCTTCTTCTGCAGCTTCGGTGCAGGCTTTGAGCGAAGTGACCAGTCCGGCGAGATTCTGGATTTCGCTCGGGATAATGATTTTGGTTGCTTTTCCGTTTGCGACGTTGGTGAGTGTTTCCAGGCTTTTAAGAGTAAGGACTTTTCCGGAAGGATCTGCTTCACTCAGCAGACGGAGTGCGTCGGCATTTGCCTGCTGAACAGCAAGGATTGCCTGAGCCTGACCTTCTGCCTCTTTGATGCGTCTTTCCTTTTCAGCTTCTGCCTTCAGAATTAAAGCTTCTTTTTCAGCCTCAGCGCGGAGAATCTGGGATTCCTTTTCACCTTCTGCAACCAGGATCTGGCTCTTTTTACGACCTTCAGCCTGAAGGATTGCTTCACGTCTTTCACGTTCAGCCTTCATCTGTTTTTCCATCGAATCCTGGATCTCTCTGGGCGGCATGATGTTCTTCAGCTCGACACGGGTAACCTTGATGCCCCACTTATCGGAAGCTTCGTCCAGAATAGAAGTGATTTTGGTATTGATGATATCACGCGAAGTGAGGGTTGCATCCAGATCGAGATCACCGATGATGTTACGCAGGGTAGTAGCGGTCAGGTTCTCGATTGCTGAGATCGGACGGTCGATGCCGTAGGTAAAGAGTTTGGGGTCTGATACCAGATAGAAAACAACGGTATCGATCTGCATGGTAACATTATCTTTGGTGATAACCGGCTGAGGCGGGAAATCAACCACATTTTCCTTCAGCGAGACTTTTTTGGCAATCCGGTCGATAAATGGGATTTTGAAATGAACACCGGTTTGCCAGGTTGCGTAATAGGAACCCAGCCTCTCGACGACATATTCCTGAGCCTGCGGAACGATCTTAAGGTTGGCAATCAGAACCAGCAAAATGACTAAAACGACCAGCAGCAAAATCAATGGTACAATATACTCCATCATAGTGATTTCCTCCTTTTAATCATAGCATCTATAAATAACCGCGTCGGCGGATCAACCGGAAGTTTCATTTTGTGCCTGTTCAGCAGGACGGACTGCCAGCGTAACGCCCTGAACTGAAAGTACAATAATTTTTTCACCAGCAGGAATAATCTGTTCAGACTTGGCAGCCCAGTACAGACCGTTTACATATACTCTGCCGGTCCCGGCAAGGGAATTGATTTCTTCTTTGACAATGCCTTCCATACCGATCACACTATCCGCGTTGGTATGTACCATCGGAGCGCGGTTCAGTTTACGGACCAGCGGTCGGGTAGCCAGAAACAGCGCAAGCGAAACAAGGACAAATACCGTTGCCTGAATGATAAACGAGTCGGTAAAAAACGACACGCTCAGTGCGGCAGCCGAACCAACTGCAAACCATAAGGATACCAGCTGCATGGTCAGTCCTTCGACAACGAGTGCTGCCACAAAGAGTATGACCCAGAATAAATATTGCCACATCATATGATTCCCTCCCGTTATCAAAAAATAGATACTTCGAAGTAATCCAATCATTGAAACATATCTCTTGATTACGTCTTTATGCTAACACATTCCACCTTTATTCGCAATAGGGAAAACAAAATCTAAGCATTTTTTGACAAAAACTAAGCAGTTTTCTCTAAAGAGAATCAATTTCAGAGCAGATACTTCTGGAAAACAAAAACGGTTCCCAAATCGGGAACCGTCAGGCTGTCGATAAAGTCAACTGCTCGTCCTCTTTTTCCGCCATTGCCATGCTTTGCATGGGCAATGGCTGCGTTTTTTATGGGTTTGCGCGCGGAGCGCGCCCAGGGCAGGCTTTTCCAGAAAGCCGTACAGTTTGCTGGCAAACTGTCTGGTTCGCAACGCGAACCGTCCGCCCCTGGACCTGCTGTTCTCTAAAAATGGTTTGTCCAATCTTGAGCAGTCGATTTGCCAATCCCAAAAACGTTTTTCGACAAGCTCACGGTTTCCAAATCGGGAACCGTCAGGCTGTCGATAAAGTCAACTGCTCGTCCTCTTTTTCCGCCATTGCCATGCTTTGCATGGGCAATGGCTACGTTTTTTTATAGGTTTGCGCGCGGAGCGCGCCCAGGGCAGGCTTTCCCAGAAAGCCGTACAGTTTGCTGGCAAACTGTCTGGTTCGCAACGCGAACCGTCCGCCCCTGAACCTGCTGTTCTCTAAAAATGGTTTGTCCAATCTTGAGCAGTCGATTTGCCAATCCCAAAAACGTTTTTCGACAAGCTCACGGTTTCC
>CALWWT010000019.1 GCA_944385325.1 uncultured Clostridia bacterium
GAGCAGTTCCATGCAGATTCTCTGGAAAATCTGGAACTTGGTGGACGTCAGCTGGCACTGCGTGCAGTCGGAAGACTTTTGTCCTATCTGGCACAGACACAGAAAAACGGTGTCCAGCGGCTGACCGGTCTGACCTGCTATACCGAAGAAAAATATCTTGCCCTTGACCTGACGGCAAGACGCAACCTCGAACTGACTGAAACAATGCGTTTGCGTGAAAAACGCGGTTCGCTCCTGTGGGTGCTTGATCATACCAAAACCGCGATGGGCAAGCGGCTGATGCGTAAATACCTCGAACAGCCGCTTCTCAACGTTGCACACATTACCCGCCGTCAGGCAGCCGTCGCAGAACTGTTTGATCGGACGATGGAACGTGGAGAACTGATTGACGGTCTGTCTGGTGTATATGATTTGCAGCGGCTGATGACTAAGGTCGTTTATGGAACAGTGGGTCCGCGTGACCTGCTGGCACTGGCGACAGCAGCCGGGCACCTTCCGCAGATCAAAGCGGTGACCCAGACACTCAAAGCGGCCAAGCTCAGAGAACTGGATACCAACCTCGATGTGCTGGCGGATGTACGGGAACTGATTGAAGCAGCGATCAATCCTGATTGTCCGCCGACGATGAAAGACGGCGGCGTTATCCGGAAGGGTTATTCCAGCGAACTGGACGAACTGACCGATTTGCAGCTGAATGCCCGTGATTATCTGCTGGAATTGGAAGAACGTGAAAAGGAATCGACCGGTATCAAAACGCTGAAGGTTGGTTATAACCGTGTATTCGGTTATTATATAGAAGTTTCCAAGTCTTTTATCAATCAAGTGCCCGAAGACTGGGTGCGCAAACAGACGCTGGTCGGCGGTGAGCGGTATATCAATCAGGAACTCAAAGACCTGGAAAACCGGATGCTTTACGCCACCGAAAAGGTGCTGGCACTGGAAGCGGAAATGTATGAGGACGTCCGCAAACGGGTACAGGAGCGCCTGCCGGTGATCGAAAAGACGGCGGCGGCGGTTGCGGAACTGGATGTACTGGCATCCCTTGCCGAAGTGGCAGTGCAAAACCGCTATGTCCGTCCGGATATCACCGTTTCGGGTACGATCCATATCGTGGGCGGCAGGCATCCGGTCGTTGAAAAGCTGAGCGCTGAAAGCGGACTTGCCGGTAAAAAGGAAAATACATCCTTTATTCCCAATGATACCCTTTTGGATGGTTCGTCCAACCGGATCGCGATTATCACAGGTCCGAATATGGCAGGTAAATCCACCTATATGCGGCAGGTGGCGCTGATTACCATTATGGCGCAGATTGGATCGTTTGTCCCGGCGCAGTCGGCAGAGATTTCAGTCTGCGACCGGATTTTCACCCGTGTCGGCGCGTCGGATGACCTGACGGCTGGTCAGTCGACGTTTATGGTGGAGATGAACGAGGTTGCGACGATTCTTAAAAACGCGACTTCCCGAAGCCTGGTTTTGCTGGATGAAATCGGGCGAGGAACCTCAACCTTTGACGGTATGAGCATCGCACGAGCGGTCGTCGAGTATCTGCTGAACGAAAAGGGACTGGGCTGCAAGACGATGTTCGCGACCCATTACCATGAGCTGACCGATCTGGAAAACCAGTTTGCGGGGATTGTGAATTATAATATCGCAGTTCGCCGCCGTGGAGACGATATTATCTTTCTGCGGAAGATTGTTCGCGGCGGAACAGATGATTCCTATGGCATCGAAGTTGCCCATCTGGCAGGTGTACCGCAGAAGGTCATCCGCCGGGCAAAGGTTATCTTAAAGCAGCTGGAGGATTCAGCCGCCGCTGCCCGTGAAGTCGCAAAGGAACAAAGCGGTGAGGAAGAACCACAGCAGCTTCAGGTATCGATGGCACAGCAGCAGGATGAAAAGGTGCTGCGTATGCTGCGGCAGTCGGATCTGGATTCAATGACGCCGCGGGATGCGCTGGACTTTTTGTATGAACTTAAAAAGATGATGATCTGAAAAGAGAGATGGGCTTGGCTGGAAGATTATCTGAAATGACGTTGGAAGAGCTGTGGCAGCTGTTCCCGATTATCCTGACGCCTTATAATCCTGGCTGGAAAGACTGGTATCGGGAGCAGCAGGCGGTTTTGTTCCATATACTTCCGGCACAACAGCTGCTCAGAATCAGTCATGTCGGCAGTACAGCCATCGGAACCATCTGGGCAAAGCCGACGGTGGATATTCTGGTCGAGGTGCGAAAGGACAGCGACCTTGAAAAAATTGCGGAACTGCTGAATCGATGCGGATATATGCTGATGTCCCGGCAGGATAACAGGATGTCCTTTAACCTTGGATATACCGAAACCGGGTTTGCCGAAAAGGTATTCCATCTGCATTTGCGGTTGGAAGGGGATCACGATGAACTGTATTTCAGAGACTTCCTTATTGAATATCCCGAGACTGCAAAGGAATATGAACAGCTAAAGCTTTCTTTGTGGAAACAGTTTGAGCATGACCGTGACGGTTATACCGAAGCCAAAACCGCGTTTGTGCGGTCGGTTACCGAAAAGGCAAAACAGCTGTATGTTGGACGTTATGAGACAGATTTGAAAAGAGGTAGCAAAGATCATGACGCAGACAGATGAAATCCGTTTTCTGCCGGTGAATGCCGCGGAGATTGAAACAGTGCGGAAACTATCAGATTTTGCCGGGAAGATTGTACGGGAACATTTTGACCCGATTATCGGTCCGGAACAGAACAGCTATATGATCAAGCGGTTCCAGTCGGTGGAGGCAATCAGCAGCCAGATTGTTTCGGATGGATACCGGTATTATATCGTAGAATCGGGTGCAGACTGGGCAGGGTTTATCGCCTTTTATCCGCGCGGTGAACGGATGTATCTGAGCAAGTTTTACCTTGACCGGTCGTTCCGCGGAAAAGGGATTGCCGGGAAAATGTTTGCGTTTGTCCGGGCGCAGACGGTAAAGGAAGGGTTGTCGGCGATTTTTCTCAACGTCAACCGCTTTAATGCGGATGTTATCGCCGTATACCGTCACTTTGGCTTTCACTGTGTCCGGATGGAACAGAATGATATTGGAAATGGATTTATCATGGACGATCTGGTGATGGAATATCCGGTTCCTCTGGGAGATAACGGCGAATGGCTCTGGATGACCCAGGACAGCGACGGACTCGACCGGGAAGATTTTCTCGCTATTTTTAAGGAGTCTTCATTGGAAAACGCACCGCGATGGTATCCGGAGCTTCCTGAAAAAGAAGCGCTCCAAAAGTATGAATCTTCCTTTTGGGCGCATATCTGCGGCGAGTTTTTCAAGGAAGGCGGTATACTTGCCATTCTGGGAAATCAAGGCGGCTATCGTGCCAGCCTGCGGTTATACCCGAAAGGTCCGGGAAAATATTATGCCGAAGCATTTGAAACCCGTCCAGGTTACCGGCGGATGGGATATGGACGGCGGCTGTATCAGAAGGTATTTGCACGTCTGGAAGGGATGGAAGGAAATATCTGCCTGACTGCGGATACCGGTAAAAAGAATCTTGCCAGTATTGCTGCACACCTGGCGGCTGGATTTTCACTGGCTGAGGAGAACCCGGATGAACCGGAAAAGGTGAACTTTATCTATCAGACCGGCTGCCGGTAAGCAGCCCGGAACGGAAAGGAAAGGGACGTATGCCGAAAATCAATGTTTTGCCGCGGGAAGTTGCCGAGTTGATTGCAGCGGGTGAGGTGATCGAGCGCCCTTCCTCCATTGTCAAGGAACTGGTCGAAAACTCGATTGACGCGGGTGCGACAGATATTACGGTTGAAATCCAGTATGGCGGCGTGCGGTATCTGCGGGTGACCGATAATGGATGCGGGATGTCGGCAGAGGATGCGCCGACCGCTTTTTTGCGCCATGCGACCAGTAAGGTGAGATCAGCGGTGGATCTTGACAGGATTGGGACGCTGGGATTCCGTGGGGAGGCGCTGGCTTCGATTGCGGCCGTCGCGCATGTGGAACTGCTGACCAAGACCTGCACAAATGAGGTCGGGACACTGGTGAAAATCAGCGGTTCCCAGCTGGAGGAAGTCTCGGAAGCAGGCTGCCCGGATGGTACGACGATTATTATCCGCGATGTTTTTTATAATGTACCGGCGCGGCTGAAATTCCTTAAAAAGGATGTCACTGAGTCCAATGCGGTCGCTTCGATTGTCGATAAGATCGCCCTTTCCCACCCGGAGATTTCCATCTCGTTTATCCGGGATGGAAAACAGATATATTGCACACCGGGAAATAATGACCTGCTGGGAACGATTTATACTGTCCTCGGACGGGATTTTGCAAAATCCATGCTGCCGGTTGATTACCGGTTGGGTCAGATCGGTGTTTCCGGGTATATCGGTCGCCCAATGGCAGGGCGTGCCAACCGGACAATGCAGCACTTTTTTGTCAATGGGCGTTATACCCGGACCAGGACCTGCGGCGTGGCATTGGAAGAAGGATACCGCGGGTCGATGATGGTCGGAAAATATCCGTCCTGTGTACTGATGCTGACGCTGCCAAGTGATCAGGTGGATGTAAACGTCCACCCGGCAAAGAT
Source organism: uncultured Clostridia bacterium (assembly GCA_944385325.1). GTDB lineage: Bacteria > Bacillota > Clostridia > Oscillospirales > Ruminococcaceae > Faecivivens. Next base: position 4,574 of record CALWWT010000019.1, read on the forward strand.
CGAGGTCCGGTTTGTCAGTGAAAAGAGTGTGTTTGACGCCGTCTATTTTGCGGTTAAGTCGGCGCTTTCCCAGGATGAAAAACTGACCAAAGCACCTGCTCGTTCTCAGGAAAATCTGCTTTCCCCCTTTGCACAGCCGGAAAATTCTGAACAGACGGTGCTTGCCGGGAGCAGAACGGAAAGTAAACCAGCCTTTGAAACAATGACGGCTGAACAGTACCGGGCAATGACTCAAAATAAACCGTTGGATGCCGGTCTGCCTGCCGGTAAGCCGAAACCGGGCACCAAGGTGCAGATCAGGGAAGAATGGCTGCCGAGAAAGGCAAAGGAAGTCATGCTGGATGTCGAAGCAGACCCGGCGGATTTTGAAGAGTTTTCCCGTGTCAGCGCGAAAGACCATAAGGAAGCTGAACTGGTCCTTGAGCTGCGGCAGCATATTGCGCAGACTGCTAAGCCCGATAAAACAAAACCACTTGCTGCCGCGCAGGTAAACCTGCCAAAGACTACACAACAGCAGCCGGTCATGCAGGATTCGGTACCGGTGCAGGCTGAAAAAAAGCAACCCCAAGAAGTTTTGCCGCAAGACCCAGGTGCAATGGGAAAAGAAAATCTTGATATTCAGCAAACCCTTCCTGCAACGGATTGCCCGGAACTGATTGCCAAACAGCCGGCTATACAGCAAAAAACGGTTCAGCAGCCGATGGATTATAAGGTGTTCGGAGAGATTTTTTCCACCTATATCCTCTGCCGTATCGGCAGTGAATTTGTCCTGATCGATAAACACGCGGCACATGAGCGGATCTTGTATAACCGCCTCAAAAGCCAGGGAGAAACGCTGGAACGCCAGATGCTGATCACGCCGGTTCCGGTGTCCCTTTCACGGGAAGAGCATCAGTTTGTGGTGGAAAATCAGGACAAGCTGCTGCGGCTCGGGTTTGAAGCGGATGATTTTGGCGGAAATACGATCGCTGTCCGGTCGGTTCCGGCGCTGATGGCAGAAGTGTCGCCGGGTGAGCTGTTTATGGATGCGTTGGAAGGGCTGCTGCATTCCCATTCCGGCGTGACGGCGGCTGACGAGATCCTGCACCGGATGGCTTGCCGCAGTGCGGTAAAGGGCGGCGACCATAATACGGTTCAGGAACTGGAACAGGTGGTCCAGACGATCATCCAGGATGAAAATGTCCGCTACTGCCCGCATGGACGTCCGGTTATGGTACGGTTTACCAGACGGGAATTGGAAAAACTATTCGGACGTATACAATAATGGTTTCGGAAGGAGGGACCGGTTTGTCCAGAATTGCAGTGATTGCGGTTGTCGGACCGACTGCGTCAGGAAAAACAAAGCTTGGGGTTGAGATTGCAAAGGCAGTCTCCGGCGAGGTCGTTTCCTGCGACTCGATGCAGATCTATAAAACAATGGACGTCGCTACAGCAAAACCGACTCCGGAAGAAATGGAAGGAATTCCGCACCATCTGGTGGATATCCTTTTGCCGGAAACACCGTTTTCATTGGCGGAATATGTCCGCCTTGCATCGGAAACCATCGCGGATATCCATGCACGCGGTCATGTACCGGTGCTGGTGGGCGGTACCGGACTGTATGCCGATACCCTTTTGCAGGGGATTCAGCTGTGCGATCAGGGTGAAGACCCGGTTTACCGGGAGAAACTCGCGGCGGTTGCAGCGGCTGAAGGCGGAGAAAAACTGATGGAGATGCTGCGGGAATGCGATCCGGTCTATGCATCAGGCGTACACGCAAACAATATTCCCAGACTGATACGGGCGCTGGAGGTTTATCATACGACCGGCGTTCCGCTCAGTGAACATATCCGACGTTCCCGTCCGGAGTTTGCACCGTATGATACCTTCTGGCTCGGGCTGCGCTTTCATGACCGCAGTAAACTTTATGACCGGATCAATCTCCGGGTCGACCAGATGATGGAAAACGGACTGCTTTATGAGGCAAAGGCTGCTTATGAAACGCGGATGCAGACAGCTGCGCAGGCGATCGGCTGCAAGGAACTTTTCCCTTATTTTGAAGGGAAAAAGACGCTGGAAGAATGTATTGAGACTCTGAAACAGTCGACCAGACGGTATGCCAAACGCCAGCTCACCTGGTTTTCGCGCAATCCGCAGATCCACTGGCTGGAGCCGGATTGTCTGTCTTGGTCTGAACTTGTCGGAAAAGCGATGGAAATGTTAATGAATTCTCATCTTTTTTCCGATATTTTGTATCCCGGGGAAATTGGATTGTAATTCAGGAAAATCTATGGTATAATCAGATAATACCATGGCATGGTCTAGCCATCTGCCGGGTGGTTACTGAATTTGCAGTTTCGGGCAAAAATCTTTTCGGAGTGGGGAAAGCGTTTTTTCCCTAGTCCGAAAGGACCTTTGGCCCGTTGTCAGACAGAAAGGACAGGGTACAGATGAAAAATCTCAATCTGCAGGATGTATTCCTCAACCAGGCGCGCAAGGAAAGAATACCGGTTACATTTTTTTTGGTAAACGGTTTCCAGTTCCGCGGCATGGTCAAGGGCTTTGATAATTATACCGTCATTCTGGAATGTGACGGCAAGCAGGAACTGATCTATAAACACGCGATCTCCACGATCGTTCCGCAAAAGAGTATTTCCATATTAAACAGCGAAGAGGAAGCGTAAATATTGAGTACCAGGCTTATGCGGATCGGTACCGTTGTCCTGTCGGTTTTCCTGATCGTGTATGTTGTTTTTCAGCTGCAAAGGTATACCGGCAGCAGCTACACCTACCAGACTGTGTACACGACAACGGTTGAAAATACGATCCCGGTTACCGGTATCTTCTTCCGGGATGAAGAGGATATCAGCGTCAGCCAGTCGGGTGTGCTCTCCTGCAACTACCGTGTGGGTCAGAAGGTGCCTATCGGTTCTGAGGTTGCAAGGCTGTATAAAAGCCAGGAGGCGATTGATCTTCAGAGGGAAATCGCGTCGCTGGAAGATACGCTGCAAAGCCTGCAAAAGGCGCAGGATTCTGCCAATACCAGCGAGGTCATCCTGCCGGAAACACTCAATTCCCAGATTGCCCAGGATGTCGCCAAGCTGATCCAGGCACGGGATACCGATAACCTGAACGGGATTTCAGATTATCGCACTTCACTGACCGAATCGTTTGCCAAGCGGCAGATCATTATTGATGCTGATACCGATTATTCGGGAGAGATTTCTCAGCTGCAACAGCAGCTGAATGAGATGAAACAACGGGACAATGCTTCTTATACATCATATACTTCATCGGTGTCCGGATACTTTGTCGACCATGTCGATGGGTATGAGGATATCTGCACCGATGAGTATCTGTCGGAACTGACTGCTTCTGAATTGGATAAGCTGATTCAGCAGTACAGCGGATATACCGCTGATTCTTCCCGTGTCAAGGTTGTAACCAACCATATCTGGAATTTTGTGCTGACGGTCACCGAAGAAGAGGCGCTTTCCCTGAGTGAGGGAAGCAGCGTGCAGATCCGGTTTCCAAATCAGACAGATACGGTCAAAATGGTCGTTTCCGAGATGCGCCGGGATGTCGAGGCGGGAAAGTATATGGTCATCCTGGAAGGGGATATCATTGACAGCTATCTGCTGACGACCCGTGTGCAGTCGTGTGAACTGGTGGTGGCGACCTATACCGGGCTGAAGGTGCCCAAATCCGCTATCCGCTATGAAGACGGCGTTCCCGGTGTGTATGTTGTCCTGATGGATAAGATGTATTTCCGCACCATCAATGTTGTATACGAGACCGAAGATTTTGTCGTGTCCTCTGCGACAGCGGATCAGTCCAGTCCGCTCAAACTGTACGATACGATCATTGTGGAAGGGGTTGGTCTTTATAGTCAGAAAGATGTTTGACCCATCCGCTGATCCGCAGGCTGAGCTGATTTCAGAGCGCCTGCGGCAGATCCGTGCCCGGATTGTACGGGCATGTGAGGAGGCGGGACGTCCGCCCGATTCGGTAAAACTGATGGCGGTGACCAAGACGGTCAGCCCGGA
>CALWWT010000020.1 GCA_944385325.1 uncultured Clostridia bacterium
CCTTAAAAGGAATGTGTTCCAACCTTTCAATGACGGTACTCACCCGACTGTTTACCGACCAGGTCGCCGCTTTTAGAAATCATGATTTTGCAGCTGCGGCTGCCATGATGCCGGATATTCTGACTGCCCGTGACATGGCGGTAGACGCTATCAGGAGGTGCTGGGGATGAGTTCCTCCCGGGCTCATAAATGGAAAAAGGTATTTAAAAGCCTGCGGCTGTATATCATTGTCATCATGGTCATTGCAGTGTTGGGAACCGCTTATCAGGTCATCCTGCAGGATGCACTGCTGCGTAATTTTCAGGAACTGGGTACCGCACTGGCCAAAAGCTACGTTTCGGAAGAATCAAATAATCTGACTGTATACGAAACGCTGATGTCTTTTGGCACCCATTCCATCAATGAACAGGAAAAAGCCGGTTCTTCAGACGAAGAAATTGAATCCTGGATCGGCACCTATTACCAGCAGATGCAGTCGGTCATCGGTTCCAATTCCATTGACCCGTATGCAATCCTGAATGGCAAGCTGATTGCCGCCAATCCCTGGGAAGGTGATGACACCTTTGACTATGAAAGTGCGGTATGGTATCAGCTGGCGATAGAGGCAGATGGCGGTGTGATTTTTACCGATGTCTACACCGACCCCATTTCCCAGAAACCAGTCATTACGATTGCCCAGAAATGCCAGGATTCGGATACTGTTCTGGCATTTGACATTTTCTCGGAAAATTTGCAGATCCACTCCAATACCCTTCAGTTTCCAGACAATTCCTCCTACTATGTCTGTGATGGCAGAGGCACACTGATTTATAAGCAGTCTTCGCAGAAGAGAAACATGGATGAATTGCAGGAGTATATCAATTCCATCCTGTCCAGAATAAAAGATGGTTCTCTCGACGCTTATGATACATATATTGATGACCTTGACGGACATCGGCGAGGCGTCTATTATCATAGCATGTCCAATGGCTGGATTATCATCATTACCATTCCTTTTGACACGATTCTTGCGCAATCCAATCAGTTTTCGATTTTGCTGGGACTTGTGCTGTGCCTGTGCATCGGTGGTATACTGATTGTCGCATGGCGTGATTTGCGGCTGTATTCTCAGGTTGAGCGAACCAATGAAACAGTACGCGTACTAGGGAACTCCTATTTTGCCCTGTACCGGGTCGATTACCAGGACGAAACCTATGAGATGATCAAAGGCTCTGACTATGTTCGCAGCCAGATTCCGCCCAAAGGTCCCTATTCCGAACTGCTCCGTACAGTAGCAGAACTTATCCAGCCGGATACCTTCGTTGAATTTCAGAAGAGTTTTTCACCCGAAAGTATGCGCAATCTGGTCACCAAGCGGATACGGGATTACGGCGGTGACTTCCTGAGAAAATTCGGCGACGAATACCGTTGGGTCAATGTCCGGATACTGTTTGATGAATCGCTTGCTCCGGATGAAGTGGTTCTCTGCTTCCGTGAGGTGGATGAAGAAAAACAGCAGCAGTTCAGGGAACGGAAGCTGCTGGAAAATGCTCTTGAAAACGCCAAACGCAGTGAAAAAACAAAACATGCCTTTTTTAACAACATGTCCCATGATATGCGCACCCCGCTCAATGCCATCCTTGGTCTTTCCCAGCTGGTGCGTCAGAATATCCATGACCCGGAAAAGGTACAGGGGTATATGGATAAAATTTACTATTCCAGCCGGCAGCTGCTGGATCTGGTCAACGACATCCTGGATATGTCACGGATGGAACAGGGCAAGGTTATCCTGAATAATGAGACCTTTGATCTCAAGCAGTGCATCGAGGACTGCACATCGACTTTCAGTATACAGGCGCAGGCAGAAAAAAAGCATTTTTCTGTCAATTACTCGATGTATCACTCAACCGTCATGGGCGATTCGGTACGAATGAGCCAAATTATGAACAACCTGCTGTCCAACGCTTTTAAATTCACGTCCGAGGGCGACTCGATTTCGGTAACGGTCAAACAGTTCGAAGACAAGGATTATTCCCAGTATCAGATTGTTGTTCAGGACACCGGTATTGGCATGTCAAAGGATTTCCTGCCCCAGCTGTTTGAACCATATGCAAGGGAAACAACCTTCTCTTCCCGTCAGATCAGCGGTACTGGTCTGGGAATGCCGATTGTCAAAAATCTGGTCACCCAGATGAGCGGTCAGATCAATGTGGACAGTGAGGTGGGCGTCGGCTCAACATTTACAGTTACCGTTCCCTTTACTGTCGTAAGGGAAGAAAAATCCGGTCCGGAACCCAAAAATATCCCGGTCTTTTCGCTGGAAGGGAAAAAGATCCTGCTGGCGGAAGACAACATGGTCAATATGGAAATCGCAACTGAAATTCTGTCGATGAACGGAGTGGATATTGTCCAGGCATGGAACGGACTGGAAGCACTTTCCAGCTTCAGGGAATCGAAGCCATTCGAGTTTGATGCCATCCTGATGGATATGCAGATGCCGCAGATGGACGGCTGTGAAGCGGCGCGGAATATCCGTGCCCTTTCCCGTCCGGATGCCCGGACAATCCCGATCATTGCGGTAACAGCAAACGCTTTTGCGGAAGATATAGCCGCTACGACAGCTGCCGGAATGAACGCACATGTCTCCAAGCCGATCGATTTTAACATTCTCTGTCAGACGTTGGAAAAACTGATTCATAATATCTGATTTTGGACCGGTATCACAGATGCGATACCGGTCTGAGCTTGTCGAAAAACAAGTTTATCTTCTTCATCCGCCGTTGCCGCTTGTCACGGCAACGGCTACATTTGGGAAGAGGTTGCGCGCCAAAGGCGCGCGCAGGGCACGGTTCGCTGCGCGAACCATCCGCCCTGCACCTGCTATACTTTTTAAAAAATGTATCACATTTTAAAGTCAATACACATCTGAATTTTATAACTTTTTCGACAGCCTGAGACCGGTATCACAGATGCGATACCGGTCTTTCACTTGCCAAAAAAACTCAGCTGTGCTATCATATCAGCAAGCAGATCAATTAGGAGGGCTTCTATTGTATCAGACAATCACCTATTCCTCTCCCATCGGCTCCCTTTTGCTGGCGGCTGAAGGTGGTCAGCTCAAAGGGCTGTGGATAGAAGGACAGAAATACTGGGCTGCAACACTGCCCGTTCAATATGAACAACGGGAAACGCCGGCTCTGACAGCAGCTTCCCGATGGCTGGACAGTTATTTTGCGGGTAAACGTCCCGACCCGAATCTGATTCCCCTTGCGCCATCCGGCAGTGCTTTCCGTCAAATGGTATGGAAGATTCTGCTGGAAATTCCTTACGGGCAGGTCGTCACCTACCAGCAAATTGCGTACCGGATCGCACAAAAGCTTGGACGGCAATCCATGTCCGCACAGGCTGTCGGCGGTGCAGTCGGACATAATCCGATTTCGATTATTATTCCCTGCCACCGGGTGATCGGCAGCGACCGCAGTCTGACCGGATATGCCGGCGGACTGGAGAAAAAGCGCTGGCTGCTGGAAATGGAAGGCGCAGATATAGAAGGAGGATGGGCATTTGAACACAAATAATATCACGATCCGTACCGTCACGCCGGATGACGCACGGCAGCTGCTGGATATCTATACACCGTATGTACTGCATACCGCAATCACCTTTGAATATCAGCCGCCAACCATAGAGGAGTTTACCCGGCGTATTCAAAATACACTGACCAGGTATCCATATCTTGCTGCGGTGCAGAATGAAGAAATACTCGGATACGCCTATGTCAGCCCGTTTCATGACCGACCTGCCTATGACTGGGCAGTCGAAATCTCGATCTACATCCGGTTGGACTGCAAGAGGATGGGAATCGGGCGGAAACTGCACCAGGCGCTGGAAGACGTTCTTAGGGAGCAGGGAATCCTCAACATGAACGCCTGTATCGCTTATCCGGAAGAGGAAGACGAATTCCTGACCCGGGACAGCGTCCATTTTCACAGCCGTCTGGGGTACCGGATGGTCGGACGTTTTTCACAGTGCGGATATAAATTCGGTCGGTGGTACGATATGGTCTGGATGGAAAAACATATTGCGCCGCATCTTAAAAATCAGCTGCCAATCTCTGCTTTTGACCAGGTTCGCCCGATTATCTGGCAAAAATACCAGATAAAATAAGTAAAAAGAAACAGGGAGCACACCGTATTTTCACGGTATACTCCCTGTTCGTTTATTCAAAGGGGTTTCTTACAAATAACTGATGGATCAGAGGCTGTTTACAAACCGTGCAAAACCCTGCTTGCCCTCTTCATCCCGCTTGAATACACCGGCATCACAAAGTACCTGTTCAAAGACAGCGCCTACTTCCTGACGCAGGATTTCCTGCGCGTTGTCTTTGGAAAATTCTGGATGGCTGTCCAGGACCGTCTTTGCCCATTCTGCATGGGAAGCAGTCTGCGGGTCAGCGGTCAGGTCACGACCTTCCAGCATGGCATCCTTGAGCACCTCAAGTTCAACAGCCAGACGAGCCGGCAGTACTGCCAGACCCATGACTTCGATCAGACCGATATTTTCCTTTTTGATATGATGCAGCGAAGGATTCGGATGGAAGATACCCAGCGGACGCTCTTCCGAAGTCAGGTTGTTGCGCAGCACCAGATCACATTCATACGCAGAGCCTTTCTTGCGCATGATCGGTGTAACGGTATTGTGCGGCGTGCCATCGGTTTCAGCATAAATGCCTGATTCCGGATCGCTGTAAACACGCCACTTGGAATGGATATACGAAGCAGCCGCAGAAAGTGCCTTACGGTCTTCCGAACGCAGACGGATAACCGACATCGGCCATTTGACCGTTCCCATTTCCACGCCTGCAAACTGGGAAAGGATAAAGTGGGTTTCCATCTCTGCCTTTTCCATCGCAAAGGTATAGTGACCGCCCTGGAAATGCTCATGACTCAGAATCGAACCGCCGACAATCGGCAGGTCGGCGTTGGAACCGACAAAATAATGCGGCAGCAGGTCGACAATATCCAGCAGCTTTTCAAATACGGTACTGTCAATAACCATCGGGATATGACGGGTATTGAAAACAATACAGTGTTCATTGTAGTATCCGTAAGGAGAATACTGGAACTGCCAGTCCTGACCATATACCTTCATCGGAATCGGGCGAAGGTTCTGTCTGGCAGGATGGTTCTGATGTCCGGCAAAACCGGCATTTTCCGGGCAGAGCTGGCAAAGAGGATAGGTCGAAGCGGTACGGGTACGGGCAAGCGCGATATCCCGCGGGTCCTTCTCAGGTTTAGAGCGGTTAATGGTGATATCCAATGTTCCGTATTCCGACTCATAGGTCCATTTAAGATCCTTTGCGATCCGTCCGGCGCGGACATAGTTGAGCGCCTCGCTGAAACGGAAATACCAATCGGTTGCCTGCTGAGGGCTGGCTTCATAATGACGTTTGAACTGTGCGATCACCTCTCGGGGGAAAGGCGTCAGCACACCCATCAAACGGGTATCATACAAATCCCGGGAAGCGGTCGTATCGGGAATAATGCCCTTTTCACAGGCGTAATCAATCAGGTGTTCAAGAATGATATCGATCGGCTGGTCGCCATCCGAATGTGTGGGATTTTCCCAATCAGTCAGCCCCAGCTGCTCCATCAGCTGATTGCGTACCACATATACGTCATCCGCCGTCATCAGTTCATTCTTAATCGCGTAATCAATCAGGCTCTGTACATCCTCGTAGATCATCAATAAGCATCTCCCTGTCTATTAGAATATTATTCTCAATTGTCCTGAGTCAGATACTCAATCTGTCAGTTTGATTCCGCCAACCGGACGGATACGCAGTACATAGCAGCTTCCCTTGCCGAACAGACTTTCCATCGCTTCACTGTACTGCGGCTGTTTATCCAGCGGAACAAACGCCTGAATAGTGCCCGCAAATCCGCCGCCATGTACACGCACGACTGCGTCTTTACCCAGGCAGCACCGGCTTGCCCAGATTGCAAGCGGGATACCCTGTTCAGTCGGCTTATGGGGAGAATAAAGGTTTTGCAGCAGGTCGGCAGAAGAAGCGGCAGATTCCTTGAACACTTCAAAGAACCGTTCGATATTGCCAGCTTCCAAAGCGTCTGCTTCCTCAACCGCCCGGCGGTTCTCACCAAAGAAGTGAGCAGCTCTCATAATCGCGCGGTCGGAGCATTTTCCATGCAGTGCAGGAACAGCCTTCCAAAAATCTCCCTCGTTGACGTCACGCAGATATTCTTTCCCAAACTCAGCAGCAACTGCCTTCATTTCAGCGGGAATCGCCACATAATCATCTGTCAGACCGGCATGGCTGCCCTTGGTATCGGTTACACAGAGACAGTAACCAGCTTTTGTAAAATCAAATTCCCGCTTCTGGATTCCAGGATTTGCCGGGTCGTTGAAATCAATGCAGACAAATCCGCCGACCGAGCTGACCATCTGGTCCATCAAGCCGCTTGCCTTGCCAAAATACACATTTTCCGCATACTGTCCAAACTTCGCAATCTCAACAGCACCGGCTTTTCCAGCGTTGTAATGCTGGTCAATAATTGTTCCTACCAGCACTTCAAAAGCTGCCGACGAAGACAGTCCGCTTCCGCTGAGGACATCCGAAGTGGTATATGCATCAAAACCGCCGATTTTCACGCCCAGTTTTGCAAAGGATGCCGCAACACCTCGGATCAGTGACGCTGCTTTTCCCTTTTCCTGCGGCTGAACTTCCAGATCAGCAAGATCGATCGTATCCATCGGATATCCGGTAGACTTCAGGCGGATAACGCCTTCATTATGGAATACCACCACTGCGATAACATCCAGGTTGACTGCTGCTGCCAAAACACAGCCATGCTGATGGTCGGTATGGTTGCCGCCGATTTCCGTACGACCGGGAGCCGAATAAAGGGAAACCTCTTCACGGTTTGGAAACTGTTTTTCAAAAAGGCTTACCAGCTCAAGATACCGCTTTTTCTGCCGTGCCAGATCTTCCGCACGGGTTCCATAAAGCAGTTCAAACTTTTCGGCAAATGTGCCCGCTTCCAGCTGTTTTTTCAGTTCAGTCAGTTTCATATGTTCCTCCTGCTAACTCAAAATTGAATTACCGGGACCATCCGTCCGATCAAACGGACTATTTCCTCCTGTGTACACTGCCGGTTTTACAGACACAGGCTGGCATTCCCTGCCCCGAACAGGGTCTCTATCTTTAGTATAACGCTTCCCATATACAAAGTCAAAGACATTTATGTATACGATTGCTTTACCCGGCGGTAAACAGGACATTTACCGTGCTAATGTCAAAAATCCCGTACACGCAGTCATATTATGCGTGTACGGGAATCTTTTTGAAATATTTGGGAATAATTATACTTCAAACGGAACGGGTCTTCCCAGACGGTCGGATTCAAATGCAGCTTCCATCAGCTTCATGACCCGCATCATCTGAGGATGGGTGACGATCTGAGTTTCTTCACCGTCGATTGCCTTGCAGATATTGCGGTAGAAGTCGTGAACGTCAGGATTCAGCTCAGGGATAGGCAGATGCTCCAGCGTGCTGGGTTTACGGGGAGCCATCGTCTTGGTCAGACCGGCAGCGGTAACAACCGGTTTGACTTCGCCTTCGTCCTCATCACGGTAAATGACGATCTCGCCGTCTTTGAGATCCCAGCTGTTGAGGACAGCAGTACCCACTGCACCCTGCATATACCAGCGAGGCAGGTTGATAAAGTTGGTAGTACCAACCTCAATGCGGTAAACCAGACCGCTTTCAAAGGTCACATCCATCTTGAAGCCGTCATCGACCTCATCATTGGTGATATGGTCCATCTTCGCGTAAACCGAAGCAACCTTCTCAGGAATCATCATCAGCATCTGGTCGATCAGATGTACACCCCAGTCCAGCATCATGCCGCCGCCATATGCCTTGCGCTGTCTCCAGTCGCCGGGAATACCGCGGGAACCATGCACACGGGACTCAATGTTGAAGATATAGCCCATCTTTCCGCTCTCGTAGATCTCCTTGAATGCCAGAAAGTCAGCGTCCCAGCGGCGGTTCTGATGTACAGTGAAGATGCGTCCGTATTTTTCGGAAGCATCGATCATCTCCTGCAGGTCAGCGCTGCACAGAGTAACCGGCTTTTCGCTGATGACATGTTTGCCGGCTGCCATAGCGCGGATTGCAAGCTCTTTATGGACGTCATTCGGAACAGCCAGTGTCAGGATATCTACCTCAGGATCAGCGAGTACCTCTTCAAAGGAACTGTATGCGTGGATACCACGTTCTTCAGCCAGTTTGTTTCTTTCTTCCTTAATATCGTAAATGCCCTTCAGATTGACGCAATCGCTGCCATTTTCAAGATTTTTCGGAGGCTGATAACCGTCATTGACCAGCTTGGCTCCACTAATCATACGGGTATGCCAACCACCCATTCCGCCGTAGCCGATTACGACGACATTCTTCTTTGCCATTTCAATACACCCTTTCCATGTAAACGTTTACAAGCCTAGTATACCCAATCAGTTATATTTTCTCAATAGGCAAAAAGGATGAATTTTCAGGTAATTCCTTGTTAATATTTCCGATAAATACACCATATTCCCTTTCGGTCAGATTGACATATACGGTAGCGTTTGATACAATAAGGTAAAAGATACAGCTACTTGGATATACGCATTGTATATATTATACTTTTCGTATTATGATCGGGTAAAAATACAACTATTTCCCACAGAAAGGACGCAGAATCATGAATTGGGCGGAAATTGCAATCAAAACAACAACCGAAGGGATCGAAATTGTAAACGGTTTTCTGATGGCACACGGTGTAAACAGTGTCATGATCGAAGACGCAGCTGACTTTCAAAATTTCTTGGAAGATACCACCATTTATTGGGACTATGTGGATGACAAACTGATGGAGATGGCACACTGTGACACCCGTGTCAAATTTTATCTCCCGGATACGCCTCAGGGACATGAAACCCTCGCCCAGATCCAGACAGACGTGAGCCGCCTGCGGGAAGGCTGTGAACTGAATCTCGGTGAACTGTCGATTGAAATCGGATACAAGGAACAGGAAGAATGGGAAACCGCCTGGCAAAAATATTACCACCCGATCGAGATCAGCGACCGGCTGATCATTGTTCCCGAATGGGAAAAAGCTGAGCTTAAAAATGGTCAGCACCAGCTTTTGCTCAACCCCGGAATGGCATTCGGAACCGGCGACCACAACACCACCCGTCTCTGCTTACAGGTTCTGGACAGCCAGATGCCGGAAGGCGTAACGGTACTGGACATGGGCTGCGGAAGCGGTATTTTGTCGATCGCGGCGCTGATGCTGGGCGCCAAACACGTCACAGCGGTGGATATTGACCAGCTCGCAACCAAAATCGCACGCGAAAATGCAGACTTAAACCATATCCCGGAGCCGCAGCTGGATATTATCTGCGGCAATGTACTCAGTGACCAGACACTTGCCGACTCGCTTGCCTCCAAACCGGTCGACCTGATCGTTGCAAATATTGTAGCCGACGTTATCATCGGGATGGCTCCGCTGTTTATCCGCTGCCTGAAAAAAGGCGGCCAGCTGATTGTCTCGGGTATTATTTCCGAACGCGCCGAAGAAGTTTTGAAGGTTTTGCGTGACACCGGGTTTACCGTCACCGATCAGCAGGAAGACGGCGGATGGTGCGCTGCCAGCCTGCGGGCTTAATGAGCGGTCTGCATTATTTTTTACAGACATAAAGACAGCTTCCGCATTCCCCTTTTGAGGTTTTCGGAAGCTGTTTTGCTTTATCGGACAATCGAACCTGTATTATTTACTCAGCAGCTTTTCAATTCTCTTTGCAGCCTTTTCGGTATTTTCATGATCATTGAAAGCAGTCAGACGGAAATACCCTTCTCCGTTTGTACCAAAACCAGCGCCCGGCGTACCGACAACGCCCGCGTTCTCCAACAGGTAATCAAAAAATTCCCAGCTCTTCATGCCGTTCGGGCACTCCATCCAGATATAAGGAGAGTTTTTGCCGCCGGTATAGCGGATTCCCAGCCGGTCAAGGGTATCTGCAAGGATACGGGCATTTTCCCGGTAATAATCGATATTGGCGAGCGTCTGACGGCGGCCTTCTTCTGAAAAGACAGCGGCAGCACCTTTCTGGATAATATAAGGAACGCCATTAAACTTGGTGGTCTGACGTCTGAGCCACAACCCATTTAAGCCCACGCCGCCGCATACCAATGCTTCGGGAACGATGGTATAACCGCAGCGGGTACCGGTAAATCCGGCAGTCTTGGAGAAGGAACAGAATTCGATGGCGACTTCCTTGGCGCCCTCAATCTCATAGATAGAGCGCGGAAGCGCTGGATCGGCGACAAAGCTTTCATACGCCGCGTCAAACAAAATGACCGCATCCCGTTTTTTGGCGTAGTCGACCCATGCTTTCAATCCGGCATGATCGTAAACCGCACCGGTTGGGTTATTGGGCGAGCAGATATAAATGATATCTGCATCGGTATTTTCATCCGGCAGCGGCAAAAATCCGTTGGAAGCGTCGGCATTCGCGAAAACAACCTTACGTCCAGCCATGATATTGGTATCAACATAGACCGGATACACCGGGTCGGGAATCAGAACGGTATTGTCGGCGTCAAACAGATCAAGGATATTGCCGAGGTCGGATTTTGCGCCGTCGCTGATAAAGATCTCATCCGGTGCAAGGCTCACACTCTTTTCGGCATAATATCCGGCAATTTTTTCCTTCAGGAAATCATATCCCTGTTCGGGACCATAGCCGTGGAAGGTTTCTTTCACGCCCATTTCCGCACTGGCATTTTCCAGCGCCTCCACGACTGCCGGACAAAGCGGCAGCGTTACATCACCGATACCCAGACGGATGATATCCACTTCCGGGTGCTGCTGCTGAAACTGCGCGACCTTTTTGCTGATCATGGTAAAAAGATAGCTCTTTTCGAGTTCCAGATAATGCTGATTGATTTTCATCGGGTTGTCCTCCTTGAAGTGTATAATTATTCCTTATGATGACTGGTTTATAAGCAGTCTTTTCTCTATCTGTAATTTATTTGTTTTCCGCGTTTTTCAAAGAAGCCGCGATAAACGCGCGGAACAGCGGATGAGCACGGTTGGGACGGGATTTAAACTCGGGATGGAACTGCACGCCGATGTAAAAATCACGGTCGGTCAGTTCGACAGCTTCAACCAGCCGTCCATCCGGAGAGGTACCCGAAAGGTTCAGCCCGGCATCCTCCAGCTGTTTGCGGAACTGGTTGTTAAACTCATAGCGGTGACGGTGGCGCTCGCCAACCTCCGCACAGCCGTACGCTTCAAACATTTTACTGCCTGCCTTGATGATACAGGGATACCGGCCAAGGCGCATGGTGCCGCCTTTGGGAAGATTGCCGTGCTGGTCGGGCATCAGGTCGATAACGCCATAGGGATTTTCAGGGGTGAACTCTTTGGAGTTTGCACCCGGCATACCTGCGACATGACGTGCATACTCGATCACCGCAATCTGCATACCCAGACAGATACCAAAATAGGGCACCTTATTTTCACGGGCATATTTGCAGGCGGAGATCATACCTTCGATACCACGGTCACCAAATCCACCCGGGACGATAATACCATCCGCATCACCCAGCATCTGGGCAGCGTTTTCATCGGTGATCAGTTCCGAATCGACCCAGTCGATGGTGACCTTTGCGCCGTTTTCATAACCGGCATGAGCGAGCGACTCCGCAACCGACAGGTAAGCGTCATGCAGCTGGACATATTTTCCGACCAATGCGATCTTCACTGGTTTGACAGCATTATTGATCCGCTCCAGCATGGCAGTCCATTCAGACAGATCACAGTGATCGACCTGAATATTCATCTTGCGGCAGACAATATCCGCCAGATGTGCTTCTTCCAGCATCATCGGTGCCTGATAAAGAACCGGCAGCGTGCGGTTTTCAATTACACAGTCTTTTTCAACGTTGCAGAAAAGCGCGATCTTGTCCTTAACACTCTGGTCAATCGGTTCGTCCACACGGGCAACGATAATATCCGGACGGACGCCCAGTCCCTGCAATTCACGAACCGAATGCTGGGTCGGTTTGGTCTTGTGCTCATTGGAGCCGGAGATATACGGAACCAGCGTGACATGAATAAACAGGCAGTTTTCTCTGCCGACTTCAAGGGAAACCTGACGGATTGCCTCCAAAAACGGCTGAGACTCGATATCACCGGTCGTGCCGCCGATCTCGGTGATGACAACATCCGCGTTGGTCTTTTTGCCGACCGAGTAAATAAAACTTTTGATTTCATTGGTAATATGCGGGATAACCTGAACCGTCGACCCGAGATATTCACCGGCGCGTTCCTTATTGAGGACATTCCAGTAAACCTTACCGGTGGTCAGGTTGGAAAAACGGTTGAGGTCTTCGTCGATAAACCGTTCGTAATGACCGAGGTCAAGGTCGGTTTCGGCGCCGTCTTCGGTGACAAACACTTCACCATGCTGATAAGGGCTCATCGTGCCGGGGTCAACGTTGATATACGGGTCAAGCTTCTGTGCAGCGACGGTCAGTCCGCGGCATTTCAGCAGACGTCCGAGCGAAGCTGCGGTAATACCCTTTCCCAGACCGGAAACAACGCCTCCGGTTACAAAAATATACTTTGTCATTTCAATCCTACTCCTCATATTTTGTTTTTATCTGTCTGTACATTTTTTCAGATACCATAATCTGCAAGGTCAACGCTTCCTGTAAAAGCAGTTACCGCCGGACCTGTCATGTAAACCGTCTGGTCGGTATACCGGATGGTCAGGTCACCGCCTCTCAAATGAACCAGAATATCCACATTTTTTGGACAATATCCATTCAGCACTGCCGCGACTGCC
The DNA here is from genome assembly GCA_944385325.1 of uncultured Clostridia bacterium. Taxonomy (GTDB): domain Bacteria; phylum Bacillota; class Clostridia; order Oscillospirales; family Ruminococcaceae; genus Faecivivens. Next base: position 12,895 of record CALWWT010000020.1, read on the forward strand.
GAAGCACAGGTACCCGTTCCACACGCCCAGGTTTCTCCGCTGCCGCGCTCCCAAACCCGCATTTTCAGGGTATGTGCGTCAATCACCTGGACAAACTCGGTATTGACCCGCTGCGGAAAGAGCGGATGATGTTCATACATCGGACCAATTTTTTCCAGATCCAGTTCCATCGGGTCATGGTCGACAAAAATGACCGCGTGCGGGTTTCCCATCGAAACACAGGTCATCCTCCGTTCAGTTCCGTCGGCATTGATCGGGACATTGACAGCGGTTTCACCCGGAAGATTGACCGGGATCTCATGTGGTGTCAGGATCGCCGGTCCCATATCCACCCTTGCAGCAACTGCCTTTCCATCCTGAATGGTCATATCCAGAATTTTGACACCACTCAGCGAGTCAATTTCCAGCCGGTTTTTTCTGGCAATACCGCTGTCATAGACATATTTGCCTACACAGCGGATACCATTTCCGCACATCATCCCTTCGCTGCCATCGGCATTGAAAATCCGCATTTTCGCGTCGGCATGGTCGGACGGACAGACCAGGATGATGCCGTCTGCGCCAATACCAAAATGGCGGTCAGACAAAGCAATTGCTGCTTTTTCAAAGTCAAATGCAGGTGTCTGGAACATGTCAACGTAGATGTAGTCATTTCCGCAGCCATGCATCTTGGTAAAGTTGAGTTTCATAATCCCATCTCCTTGATATCCGGTCACAAGCATTTTTCCCCGCATAAGCGGGGAAAAATAACTGTAAACATTCCGGAAATTCGTTTTGGGCAGTTTTTTATCTGTCTCTTTTTATTATGCCCGGTGGCTGTCAATCATTTCAACAAATTCATCAAACAGGAAGTTGGTGTCGTGCGGACCGCCGCAGGCTTCCGGGTGGAACTGCACGGTAAATGCGGGGATATCCAGATAACGGATACCCTCACAGGTGCCGTCATTGGCGTTTTCGTAGCTCATCACGCCATTACCAGGCAGTGCATTGGTGTCAACAGCATAGCCGTGGTTCTGAGAGCTGACGAAAATGCGGTCATTGGACAGGTTCTTGACCGGCTGGTTAGCGCCGCGGTGACCATATTTCAGTTTGACGGTTTTTCCGCCCTCAGCCAGCGCAAGCAGCTGATGTCCCAGGCAGATACCAAAAATCGGCGTGCCCGAATCGGCAACCTTTTTCAGTTCAGCGATAATGCCGGTATTCTCTGCCGGGTCGCCAGGACCATTGGAAAGCATAACGCCATCCGGATTGAGAGCGAGCAGTTCTTCAGCAGTCGTGCTGCCGGGAACGACCGTTACTTCGCATCCGCGGTTGACCAGTTCCCGCTCGATGTTCATCTTGGCACCGAAGTCCCACAGTACGACTTTACGCTTGATCTCATCAGGAGTCAGGACATATTTTTCATTGGTGGAAACCGATTTGACAGCGTCCTTTACCAGATAAGAACGGATCTCTTCCATATCCGCTTCACTCGGATCGGTCAGAATCCGACCGTTCATGACACCGTGTTCCCGGATGATGCGGGTCAGCTGACGGGTATCAATGCCATACAGCCCAATAATACCGCACTTTTTCAGGTAATCGTTCAGTTTTCCCTCACAGCGGAAGTTGGAAGGAGCGTCACAGACTTCCCGAACAATATAACCTTTCAGGCAGGGACCGGTACTTTCAAAGTCCTCAGGAATAACGCCGTAATTGCCGATCAGCGGAAAGGTCTGTACGACAATCTGACCGTAGTAACTGGGATCGGTCAGTGTTTCCAGATAACCGGTCATTGCGGTGGTAAATACAACTTCTCCGGTTACGCAGCCTTCTGCGCCGAAGCTTTTGCCTTCAAATACTTTTCCGTTTTCCAGAATCAAATATGCGGTCTTGTCCATAATTTTGACCATTCCTTTCGCAATAGGGTGTATATACCTGTGCGGAGAAACGACGTTTAAAAAGTGTCAATTCCTCCGGATGATATATCTTCAAATTGTGCTTTTGTATGGCTGCTTCCAATGTCGACAGGGTACTCTCCTGTAAAGCAGCCGGTACAGAAAGAGAGACCGCAGCCCGAACAGGCTTTTTTCAGCCCCTCGATGCTGATATATCCGAGGCTGTCCGCGCCAATCTGGCGGCAGATCGCGTCCAGATCCATCTGGTTTGCGATCAGATTTTCCTCGCTGTCGATGTCGGTGCCAAAGTGGCAGGTATGTTTAAAAGGCGGAGAGGAGATACGCAGATGCACTTCACTTGCTCCGGCCTGTTTAAGGCTCCTGATAATTTTTGCGGAGGTTGTGCCGCGGACGATGGAATCGTCGACCAGCACGACCCGTTTGCCCTGAAGATTGACTGCAAGCGGATTCAGCTTAAGCCGCACTGCCGCATCCCGCTGCTGCTGAGATGGGAAAATGAAACTGCGGCCGATGTAACGGTTTTTGACAAAGCCAAACTGAAAAGGCAGCCCGCTCTCCTCGGCATAGCCCATCGCCGCCTCCAGTCCGGAATCGGGTACGCCGCAGACGATATCCGCATCAACCGGATATTCTTTTGCAAGCTGGCGTCCCATCGCAATCCTTGCGTTATATACGCTCAGACCGTCAATGACTGAATCGGTACGGGCAAAATAGACGTATTCAAAAATACACAGCCCTTTTTTCTGGTGCTCGATGACCATCCGGCTTTCCACTCTGCCGTCTGCGTTGATGATGACCATCTCCCCCGGACGGATATCCCTTACAAAAGTAAATCCGGCGCTGTCCAGTCCACAGGATTCTGACGCGACAGCCCAGCCATGTTCATTTTTCCCCAGACACAGCGGTCTGAAACCCGCACCATCCCGAAAAGCAATCAGTTTGTTGCGGCTGGAAAGAACCACCAGCGAAAATGCGCCGCGCAGCTGTTTTGCAGCATCGGCAACTGCCTCTTCCACCGATTCTCCCCGCAGAGCTTCCCAGCCAATCAGTGAGGAGATAACCTCCGAATCATTTGTCGCGGCAAAATTACAGCCCACGGAAACCAGTTTTTCCTTAATTTCAGCGGCATTGACAATATTCCCGTTATGAGCGGTGGCAATACGGCCTTTCAGGTACTCGGTGATCATGGGCTGGGTATTTTTTTGAGAATTGGTGCCGGTAGTGGAATAGCGGACATGACCAATTGCCATGTGCGCTTTGGGCAGACGGGAGAGGACCTCGCTGTTAAAGACCTCGCTGACCAGACCGACATTTTTATGATAAAGGATGGAGCCGTCCTTCTGAATCGCAATGCCGGCGCCTTCCTGTCCGCGGTGCTGCAAAGCCAGCAGCGCATTATAGGTGATCCCGGCCGCCTCATCAGACGTGGTTACAATACCAAAAATACCGCATTCTTCGGAGAGTTTATCAAACTCCTGTCTGTTTTTCATCATTCAAATCCCTTTCCTGTTGAAGAAAATACCGGCAAAAACCTGCACCTTTCACAGCTGAAACGAACAGCTGCCGGTATTGATCATACCCCTCTGAAACGTATCTTTTCTTTTTTATTTCACGTTTTTTCGTATTCGCAGAGAATATCCTGCGCAATCTGCCTACGCGAAACCCGATGGTCCATCGCCTGTTTCTCTATATACCGATGGGCCTCTGTTTCAGTCATCGATTCAAACTGGATCAGCAGACATTTTGCGCGGTCCACCGTCCTTATCTCTTCGATTTTGTCTTTTAGTTTTTTGTTTTCCCGCTGCAGTCCGTTCATTCTTGACTGCTGAACACCTGCCATCCGGATGCTCTGAAAAAACATATGCCGGTTAACCGGCTTTTCAATAACCAGTACGCCGCTGCATTCCACCTTCTCGCAGATCTCGTCGGCAATGTCCGCTTTTACCAGTAAAATAGCACTTCCAAACCCCTCGCAGACAGCAACCGCAAGGTCAGAACCGAATTCATCCGGCAGCGGAGTGTTGATCAAAACCAGGTCATAGTCGTTTTCCACCAGCAGACGCCGCGCATCGTTTCCGCATCCTGCAAAGGACTGTGCAGACAACCCACACAGCTTTGTCAGGTCTGCCAACGCCTGACGGGCTTTCTCACTGCCGGCTGCAATCAATACGCTGTCCATACTGTCACCCTTCCGTTATCTGTACCG
>CALWWT010000021.1 GCA_944385325.1 uncultured Clostridia bacterium
TGACATTATCCAGATCCTTTTCATTATAGCAGACAGCGGTTTTGCCTTTATAGCTGCGGTTGGGATTTTCGATTTCGCGGTAATCGCCCTGTCCGATGCTCTCAGCTCTGGCAGAGACTGCGGTATAGGGACGGTATTGCAGGCTGATCGGCAGGTATCCCTTTTCGCCCAGACGGTCATCGTCATTATATCCGAGGCTCTGCGGGCTTTCCATCAGCACCAGCGCAGCATCCGCCTCTTCCGGCGTGTCGACCAGCGTGAGGAAAGGTGCGATCTCTTCCGGAATGGCAGGCTTGATCACCTTATCCTCTTCCAGTATACCAAAGAAATTGATTTTGCCCTTTTCCAGACGGTCGGGAATGTAAACTTTCGTACCGGGTTTGAGCGGCAGGACGTTGTTCTTATTTTTGAGCAATACGATCGACTCCAGCTGGCGTTTAAAGCCGAGGTCGACATATTCCTGTTTTCCAATGATTTGCCGGCTCTCGTCCGCGACCAGATAGGGGTTTTCGAACAGCCCGGTCCTGAACAGCGGCAGCAGGATACGGTAGGCAGTCTCTTCAAACCGCTTTTTCATGACTTCTTCGCCATACTTTTCGACACCGAGGTTATATGCCGCCATGACCGGCTCGACCTCGTTGTCGCCGCCGAACTGGTCGACACCATTCATAATTGCCTTGAGAATGCGCGCAGGACGCTCCATCGTCTCGACACCATGCGAAGCGTGGGCAAACGCCGAGACCTTTTCGCCCGTTTCATGCTGAGTCACGCCCCAGTCGGTGCAGACAATACCGTCGAAATGGTATTTCTCGCGGAGCAGGTCGTGAATAATATAATGAGAGTAAGCGTTGCCGACGTCTTCATCCGGGTCGATACCGGTCGAGATGGTATAATACGGCATGATCGCGCCGCACATGCCGGTCGGTCCGTCCAGCTTGAACGCGCCTTCGGTAAAGACGCTCATGTGCATGTCAAAGTTGTTCCCGGGATAAACCGCATATTTGCCGTAAGCATAATGCGCGTCCCGTCCGCCTTCACCGGTGCCGCCGCCCGGCCAGTGTTTTGCCATCGCGTTGACCGAACCGGCACCCCATCCGTCTTTGGTGCCTTCGGTGGTCTGGATGCCGTCGCAGTAAGCACGCGCCATATCCTGCGACATTTTGACATGTGCGCCGAAAGTATCTCTTGTCCGCATCCAGCGCGGGTCGGAACCGAGGTCGATCTGGGGCGAAAGTGCCGAGGTAATGCCCATTGCGCGGTATTCCTTGGCGACGATTGCGGCATGTTCTTTTACAACCTCCGGGCGGAAAGTTGCAGCCAGTCCAAGTCCCTGCGGCCATTTGGAAGTCGTGACGACCTCACCCGACTGACGTCCGGTAGGATTACGCGTTCCGTGCCGCGGGTCAGACGAGGTCGAGACCGGGATGCCAAACGGTGAGCTTTCCGCTAAACTCTGGAGATTATTGTTCCAGCGTGCAAGCGTCTCGATGTCGGCGACGTCGGTCACCAGTACGGTGCGGATGCCGTCTTCCGGGATAAAACGTTTCTGCTGGTCAGAAAGGTCATACGGTTTTGCGTCGCTTTCGCTGAATTTCTTGCCGTCATAGGTGCCTGCAAAACGTCCGAATTCACCTGCCGGGACCTGCTGATGGGAGGAAAACAGTGTCAGCCCGGCAATCGCCTTTGCATCCAGCCGTGCGGCAAGGTCACGCGCACGTTCTTCGCTGGGCAGCCGCCAGTCCTCATACGGCAGCAGTTCACCGGTACCGGCGAGGTCTTTGAAAGCGAAGCCGTCTTTTTCAATGATCGGAGCGTTGGTCACGCCCAGAACAGCGCCGCCTTCATTTTCGATCCGGGTATAGTAACCGTTGTCCTTTTTCTGATAAGCCATAAAACAAGATCCTTTCCTGCAAAATATTGTACGCTATTTAAATTATACAGGAAATCCCCTATACACGTCAATGTTCAAAACAGGAATCATTTCCGGCTTTTTTTGTTCAAACCGCAAAGAAAAATCCCCGGTTTATTCAGCCAGAATATAAAACTCAATAATATCGGACAGTATCTGTCCATTATCCAACTGCTGCATAATCGTCTCCTCTTCACTCCCATTGAGCAGCAGCTGCGGCTTGCCGACCCGATTGGCACGCAGGCGGACAAACCAGATCAGCGGTTCAGACTCCGCATCGGGAGTTGCAGTCACATCAAGCTGCAGCCCGACTCTGCCCCAATAGTTTGGAGTGCCATTGGTATCCAGTTCTGCATCGGTATATCCACGCAGACAGAGATACCCGACCAGCGTTTCTTTTTCGCCGTCCTTCCCATACAGCATCTGTTGGTTCCACAGCAGGTAGGCGCCATCCTCCTGACACTCTCCAAGCCATTCATTGAACGCCGTATCTTCGGCAAGTTCCGGCTGCATGGAAAAAAGTTCCTCAATCGTATACGGTCCGCCCTGAACACTGCTGAAGCCGCCATGGTCAAACGGCGCCGAAAGCGCCAGCATCCCGATCAGCAGCAGCGGCATCAGGATGCTTATTGCCAGTACCCACCCAAGCCAGTGTTCCTTTTTTTCTACGACCGGCGGCGTCCGCTGCGGAAGTTCGGTTCCGCAGGACGGACAGAGCTTCCAGCCGAGTTCGACCGTCCGTTTACAGGACGGGCAGCGGAGTTTCAGTTCCGTTCCGCAGAACGGGCAGAGGACAAAATCTGCCGAAACCCGTTCCCGGCAGTTTGGGCAGCGTGCTGCCGAACGTCCGGTTCGGGCGATCAGATAGAGCGCCAGCCCGCAAAACATCGGCAAAAACACGGCGCAAAGCGTCCAGCCGGCAGCGTTCATTCCTCTTGCCTTTGCGTCTTTCCATACAAACACGCCGATCAGCACCAACGACAGCAAAACCGCTCCGCCAAATCCTGCCAGCAAAAATACCGTTGTCTTCATTTGACCACTCCTTTCTCCCGCTGACGCTCAATTTTTTTGCAGAAGATGCCCACTGCTGCCACTCCCGACCAGGCCCAAACCATCATACCGGCTGTCAAAAGGAGTATGATCCAGTAGTTTTCCTTTCCCCTGCCTGTCTCCAACAGCACCGCTATCCCGATAACCATCCCGATCACCGTCAGTACCGCCCCTATCGCCAGTACCGTCAGCTGTCCTATCAGGCGGCGCCTGTCCGCTTCGCGGACAGCGTCCTGAACTTCCAGCCGCGGCGTTTCAAAAGACTGTTCCGCTGCCGCCTGTGCGATCATCTGCGGCAGTTTACTTTCATCCAGTTTATCCATCTGTAAGCGCCTCCCTGAGCAGCTTCCTTGCACGCAGAAGCCTGCTTTTCACTCCATTGACCGAAAGCCCCAGTATTTTTGCCGCCTGAGATTCGGTGTACCCTTCCATATATACGAGTATCACCGCAATCCGCAGTTTATCCGGCAGCTTCCCGACAGCATCCAATAAACTCAGCCGTTCCTCCAGGTTCCCTTCGGTTGACAGTTCGCCCGTTTCTCTCCCGGAAAGCGGCAGCATCCTTCGCAGCCGCTGCCGACGCAGTGAATCCCTGTACAGATTGACACAAATCCTCACCAACCATGGCTCAAACGCCTTTCCATCCCGGAAGCTGTCCCGTTTCATCAAAACCCGTACCCATGTCTCCTGATACAGTTCCTCTGCCGCGTCCCGATGCCTGCACAGCCGCATACACAGCCCGAACAGACGGGTCCCATATTCATTCACCAGCTGCTCCGGCTCCGACAGCATCACAGTCCCCTCCTTTCGGTTTGCTGACCATATATACGCACCGGCATCCCGAAAGGTTTCATGACAATCTGCCGCTGCCCATAACCATTCACAAAAAAATGGTTCTATAACAAAAGTTGGGGTAAGCAGTCCGCCATTGCCGCACAATCTGCGGCAATGGCTAGACTTTTTGGGGAAGGTTGCGCGCAGAGCGCGCCCAGGGCACGGTTCGCTGCGCGCACCATCCGCCCTGGATCTGCTATAAAGTTTCCGCTTCATTTCAGTGTCAAGTGGATGAAAGGTTTACCCCA